>JBGOYR010000027.1:0-9885 GCA_041479765.1 Bathyarchaeia archaeon
AAAACAGATAAAGAACGGCGAGGTCGTCTTCATAGGGACGGGCCTACCGCTGATAGCTGCCATGCTCGCCAAGAAGACGCATGCGCCTGGAGCAAAGATTGTTTATGAAGCAGGGTTTATCGATTCAAATGCAAAAGATATCGCGTTGTCTATATCCGACTCTAGGCTGGGTTACCGCGCCTCAGGAGCGATTGGCTTGATTGAGACGCTAGGGTTGATGCTGCAGGGTGGTCACGTTGACCTTGGCTTCTTGGGAGCGGCTCAGATCGACGAGTATGGCAACATAAACACCACCTACATCGGCAGCTTTGAGAAACCAACCGTGAAGCTTCCGGGAAGCGGAGGCGGAAACGACATCGCTTCGTCAGCCAAACGTGTAGTAGTCATTATGACTCATGAGAAGCGGAAGATGGTGAATAAGCTCGACTATCTGACAAGCCCCGGGTTCTTGGATGGACCGGGAGCCAGAGAGAAGGCCGGCCTGCGCGGGGGCGGGCCGTCGCTTGTGGTTACGAATCTCTGTCAAATGGACTTTGATCCTAAGACTAAGAGAATGAGATTGGCTACCGTTCACCCAGGCATTTCGCTGCAGCAAGTTCAGGAAAACACGAGCTTCGACCTGGTCACCCCAAAAAACGTGCCAACCACAGAGCCGCCAACGTGTGAAGAGCTTGAACTGCTCAGGGCCATCGACCCCAACGGGATTTACGTGCCGAGATCTAAGTAGTTGAAGGTGGTTGCTGAGAAAGCTTGGGCTTCTGTCTAGTTATCTGCTCAACTAGCTTCCAGAAATCCTCTTCGGTGAGACCTCTTCGCAGTTCTCTCATTAGCTTCTTTATCTGGTAGAACGTCATCTGGGCTTCGCCCTTGTCTTGACTTTCGTGGACGCCCCGCAGCCTTCTGGTTATTTCTTCAATCTGCATAGGCGTAGCCTTGATTCCGGCCTGCGCAAGTCTGCTCTCGATCAGACGTTTGCTTGTTCGTCTGCCCATGTAGAATTCGGTTTGTCTCCCAATGATTTCAGGCGGGAACGGCTCGTATAAAAGTGGGTGGTCAAGCATTGCCTGTACATGCTCGTCTACTTCGTGAGCGAAAGCGTTTTCGCCGATTATTGGCTTGTGAAGCTGTACAGGTAATGCAAAAGTTTTCTCGGCCAATTGCAGAAGTCTGTAAAGCTTGTTCAAGTCTACACCCGTGTCTATGTCATAGAGCAACTCTAGAGCTGTGACAACCTCCTCCAAGGGTGCTCCTCCGGCTCTTTCACCGAACCCGGCAACACAAGTATGCACATAGGAGACGCCTTCTTCTACTGCCGCCAAGGTATTTGCTGTTGCTAAGCCAAAATCATTGTGGCAGTGAACCGCAAGCGGAACCTCTTTCTTGACCAATCGCGAAAGCTCTTCTCTGATGTGCGAAAAAAGATAACGCATCGACAACGGTCTCAAAAACCCGACTGTGTCAGCAATTACCAGTCGCTCTGCGCCAGCTTTCACCGCCGCCGCGAATATCTGCACGATATCTTCAACTGGTGTCCGTGAACCATCTTCCAGAACAAAATCCACTCTCACACCATGCTTCTTTGCATACTCGATGGATTCAACGGTCCTTGCCAAAGCCTGCTCTTTAGTCATCTTCATCCTGTACTCAAGGTTTAGACCGTTGAAAGGCGCGAATATTGGGATTTCGCGTATCCCACATTCAAGGCAAGCATCTATGTCGCTCTTGACTGCCCGCGCTGATGCCACGATAGTAGCTTGCTGGAAGCCTTCATTTGCGATGCGTTTGACGCTGTTCTTTTCATCGTCAGACAACGCGGGAAAACCGACATTTATAATAGAGACACCTATCTCGTCCAGCATCTTTGCCAGCTTGACCTTTTCCACATAAGTCAAGAACACTGTCGGAGTTTGGACGCCTTCTCTAAGTGTTTCATCCCAGACGAACACTCTATCCGGCAGTCTCGGAGGCAAATTCTTCCTCAATCGATTGTAGTTAGCAATCAAACCTTGAGCCTCAAGTTTCTTGAAGATTGATTTTCTCAAACAAGGCACGCCTTCCTACAAATCAGACAAGAGCATACTTCCTTATCCCAACGTCAATATATAAGAATTAATACAACCTCAGAAGAATGAGCTGTAGGCTTGAACTGCAATTTTCTTTTCTTTGTG
Organism: Bathyarchaeia archaeon; assembly: GCA_041479765.1. GTDB lineage: Archaea > Thermoproteota > Bathyarchaeia > Bathyarchaeales > Bathycorpusculaceae > DATKKK01. The sequence goes on from JBGOYR010000027.1 coordinate 2,169, forward strand.
TTCTCTATAGATGCAACAAGCTTGTTGTCGTTCTCGAACCACTCTTTCGGATTATCTGGTTATGCGATAAGCGGTCTGTCGCGGGTCACGTGGTTTGGATGAGATGCAGAGGAGCATTTGTTGGTTTTGTGCCTTGGTCTCTGGAATTATGGTCGCAGTTACACCTATGGTTATTAGGTCTGTTGCAACGGATGGAATCTTGGAGGCGGCGTTGACGGCATGGCAGTTTTGATTCGTCCTTGATGCCTTCGGAGTTCATCCAATCTGATGATGCGTCTGCGAAAGTTTAAAATTCAGAGCACACCTAGCCAATACTGTCATGGTGTTTGTTTATGGAACCCTTTGAATGGTGGAATGAAAAACAGAGACAGCTGGCAGTAGAGGCTCAGGCACTCGCGGAGAAGAACATGGGAAAAGGTCAAGAGGTTTTCTGGACAAAGAAGTTCCCATTAGAGATCTTCAAGGATGTAGCCAACAGAGGCTGGTTCGGTGCCGCAATTCCACCACAGTATGGTGGCATGGACGCTGGTGTTTCAGGTGTAGCCATTGTGGCTGAGGAGTTAAGCCGAGTCGGCTCAGCGTTGGCTGAAGCTTATGCGGTTTCAATGTTCGGAGGCGTTGAGCAGTTATTGGCTTTTGGCACAGACGAACAGAAGCGAAAGTGGCTGCCCAGAATAGCGAAGGGAGAAGTTGTTGGAGCAGTCTGTATAACTGAGCCTTTCGTAGGTTCGGACGCGGCAGGAGTAGAGTCAATCGCAAGAAAGGCAGGAGATAGCTATGTTCTCAACGGCAAGAAAAGGTTCATAACAAACGCCGGACTTGCTGACATCTACATCGTGTACGCTAGAACCAGCGCGAAATCCGAGGACAGAAGCAAGTATCAGCACTTGACGGCCTTCTTAGTAGAGAAGGGAGCGCCTGGATTCTCCGTTGAGAAAATCAACGAGCTTTCTGGCTGGATCGGACTGCCGAACGGCTTTCTGGACTTCAACGAGGTTAATGTTCCGGCATCGGCCGTGATTGGCCAAGAAGGGACAGGCTGGAAGGTCATGATGGCGGGATTGAATTTCGAACGCATCGTATACTCAGCGGCCATGCTTGGACCGATGCGCGAGTCCATACGTTATGCTGTCGGCTATGCGCAACGACGTATGCAGTTTGGGAAGCCGACAATCGATCTGCCGACTAATCAGTCTAAAATCGCTGAGATGTTCGCGGGCCTGCACACTTCACGGTTGCTGGTCTATCATGCCGCGCATTTGTTGGACGAACACAAGGATGCTATGGTGGATGCGGCGACCGCCAAGTTGTTCACCTCGGAGACATATGAAAGACTCATCAGCGACGCCATAATGGTGATGGGCGGCGATGGCTGGACAAAATTCTACCCGGTCGAGACGTACCTTAGAGATGCTAAGGTGAACCAAATCGGAGCCGGAACCAACGACATTATGAAACTCGTCATCTTGCGCGGTGAACTGAAAGCGTTGGGAAAGGACTTGAAAATGCCTAGAAGACGCATACACGAGAGACTTGGCGTGCCTGTTTCGACAGACGAGCCACTGCCGAAGCTTGAAGCAAGCGAAGACAACGCGTTGAAAGCGTTGGCTGAAGACTACCTAGTGAACCCTGGGCTTTTCATGAGCAGAGAAGACCTGAAAGAGAGGCTAACGGACTCAGGAGACGAAAAACTCGACCAGCTTCTCAAAGGTCTAGAGGCAAAAAGCTTGGTTAGGCTTTACAAAGATGGACGTGGAACGATCGCACTTGCCAAAGCAACTTATGAAGGGCTTCGTAAGGCTGGGGAGCTTGATCGGTACAAGTGGTTCCCGGAATGGCTTAGCAAAGAATTCATCTTCTAACACTTTTCGTTGAGCGAAGAACGAAAGTCCGCCATTCGCAGTGAATGCACATCACAGCTCCAGTGTGATTTCTGCACAAATGTTATTTTCAGAACGACTCATTCTGGATTAGGTGGATAGAAAATCGTTGAAGACAATGGTTTCTAGCCTAATGTTGATGCTGTCGCTAGCGCTCACATTTTTCTCAAATCTGAACTTGACTATTTACTCAATGAACGTAGCCTTGAATGCCCCATGTATAGAAAGCCTTGGCGGAAGCAGACTTTCGAGGGATATGCTTGTTCTTTCCTCCTCTTCATCTGCCGAGCCTCCAGCTATTCAATGGAACAAAACGTATGGAGGCGTAGCGGTAGAAGATGCCTACTGTGTTATCCAGACCCGAGATGGTGGGTATGTGTTGGTGGGTCAGACAAACTCATTTGGTTCTGGACTTATGGACTGTTGGTTGGTCAAAACCGATGTCGAAGGAAACATGGAATGGAACAGAACCTTTGGCGGAAGCGGCAACGACTACGGCTATTGCATTCTCCAGACTAGTGATGAAGGATATGCGGTTGCAGGCACTACAAGTTCGTTTGGCGTGAGAGGTTATGATGATTGGCTGGTTAAGGTTAGCTCGTCCGGAAGCATTGAGTGGAGCAAGACTTTTGGAGGAATAAAGGACGAGGTGGCATGGTCTGCTGTTCAGACCTCTGATGGTGGATACGCGTTGGTTGGGTCTACGGATTCCTTCGGCGGTGGTTACAGCGATGTCTGGTTAGTCAAGACCGATGCGAGCGGGAGCATGCTGTGGAACAAAACATATGGAGGAGGTCTTGACGAAGCGGCCTATTCTGTGAAGCAGTGTTCTGATGGTGGGTACGCGATGGCTGGCTACACGAGCTCTTCAGGTGCAGGTAGCGCTGATTTCTGGCTGATTAAAACTGATGCAACCGGTAACGTGGAATGGAGCAGAACCTACGGAGGATTGAGCTGGGATTGTGCCCAATCAGTGATCTTGACCGACGATGGTGGATACGCATTAGCTGGCCAAACAAGGTCTTTCGGCTCTGGCAGTGGCGACTTTTGGTTAGTCAAGACTGATTCGACTGGAGGAACGCAGTGGAGTCGCACATACGGTGGAGTCGATGCTGAACGCGCCTATTCAATCATTCAGGCTGATGATGAAGGTTTCGTCTTGGCTGGCTTCACATTGTCTTTTGGTTTTGGCATGGAAGACTTCTGGCTAGTGAGAACCGATTCGACTGGAAGCTTGGAGTGGAACAGGACTTTTGGAGGAGTGAAAGGTGATCTGGCACGATCGATGGTTCAGATTTCAACGGATGAGTATGTTATTGCTGGCCGCACTTGGTCTTTCGGAGCGGGATCATCAGACTTCTGGCTTGTTAAGGTCGGCTCGCGGCACGACGTAGCTGTTGTTGCGGTAGAGCCTTCTCAAACCATTGTGGAGCAAGGAAGCGTTGTGCGCGTGAATGTTACGGTTCAGAATCAAGGAGACTGTGCAGAAACCTTCAATGTGATTGCCTATGCTGACTCGATTCCTATCGCTGAACAGGATATCTCAGACCTTGCTCCGAAGGCCAACGTTGTCATTTCATTTGATTGGAACACGACAACGTTCGCTTTCGGAACTTATACAGTGAGTGCCTCGGCAAGCATTGTGATGGGCGAAACCGACACTGCTGACAACACACTTTCAGACGGCTCAGTGAGAGTTGCAGGGGCACCTGCTGCAAGTTTCACTTACTGGCCCGAGTTCCCACAACCAAACAATATAATGACCTTTAACGCTACACTTTCGGCTCCAAATGGCGGAACCATTATCAACTACACTTGGAACTTCGGAGACACTAACATCACATCAACAAGTGACCCGATTATAACGCATATCTACATATCATCTGGAAGCTGCAATGTCACACTGAAAGTGACAGACGACGAAGGACTAGCGGACATGACGTGGAAAGAGATACCTGTTCACACGCATGATTTAGCTGTAATCTCAGTGAACCTGTCCAAAACTGTCGTGGGTCAAGGATATTCTGCATGCATAAATGTGACCGTTGAAAATCAGGGCGACACTGCAGAAAGCTTCAACCTAACCCTTTACGCGGATTTGAATGCAAGTTCTACAGGAGACGAACAAATCATCGCAAGCCAAACAATCCACGACTTGAAAAATCGAACCCTAATAACAATCATATTCGCTTGGAACACCACGGGTATTGGTTTTGGCAACTATTCGTTATGGGCTTACGCGGCACCTGTTCTGGGTGAAACAGACATTGCTGACAACGCGCTTTTAGGCAGTTGGATATGCATATCGATTCCGGGAGACATTAACGGCGACTGGAAAGTGAATCTGAAAGACATCTATGCCGTTGCTAGAGCCTACGGCTCCCATCCAGATCATGTAAGATGGGTTCCTGTTTGCGACATAAACAGTGATTTGAAGGTTGATCTGAGAGACTATTACATAGCATGCAGAAATTATGGAAAAACAGGCGACTAGCTACTTTCCTGTCCCGAGTCTATGTAGTTTCCGTTGCCCACTCAAGTGTCAAAGCGTGCGGAAGATCAGCACACTTTGCTTTTGTGCTACTTGGCGGTCGGGTAGTCTTGCATGATTCCGAAAACGTTTCCCTCGGTGTCTGCGCAGTACGCCATGTAGCCTACTCCGGGAATGGTTGTCTTCTTCTGAACGATCTTTCCGCCTGCCTTCACGATTTTCTTGAGAAACTCGTCAACCGAAGGAACACCCACCGTATTGTAAGTAGTTCCTTTGCCCATGCGTTGCATGATAGCGCCGTTGATGCCCGGTTCCTTGTCCTCGCCTGTGGTCACAAGCCAGTAATCAGCTGGGCCTTCCCACTTTTTGATCTTCCATCCGAACGTCTTTTCGTAAAACTTCACTGCACGTTCAGGATCGTCTGCATGGATCTCAAAGTGAATAACTCTCGGCATATCAAATCCCCTTTGAATCTGAAAGCCCATTAAACGTTATGGGATGTATAAGAGCTCGCACCCGGATAAGACGATGCTTTGCCGAAGAGTTGTGCTGATAGCCATCGCCTTGATGTTGGATTCAGTGTAGTTTCTTTGTCTCTACAACATTTACGGAGTCTCAGCGAACAGGTGGTACTTCTACGGTTCAGTTGGAGCCATCGAATTGATCGGCATAGCACTAGCGACATGGTCTTGCGTTGGGAAGAAAGCAGTTTCTCAGAAACCAACTCAATGACTCGTGCCAAACTTGTAACTCAACGCTCGTTTCGATTCATCTTGCGACTCGATCCTAAGGCTTAACCTGTATGGAGGAGCAAGAAAGCCGCACTCAAACCCTATTGTTGGCGTTCTTCAGAACGAAAGGATTACTCCTTTCAGCCTCAGGTCGAGTAGGAATAGCGGTACTGGTACATAACATTGCTTCTGCGTATTGCTGCGAACGCGTAACCCAGCAGCAACCCGACAACCAAGCCGCCCAGATGAGCCAGAACATTCACTCCAAGACCTGCACTAAGGATCAGCAAGAAGAACGCGTAAAGCAAAGCACCTGCTATGGACTGACCTATCGCGCGTCTGACATAGATCGTTACTGCTCCAAACATTCCGAAAAGCGCTCCTGATGCGCCTGCAGAAATCATGCTAGGCCCAAAAAGAAGCGTCAGTAAGTTCCCTGCCAACCCACTTAAGAGGTAGATGAGAAGATATTCTTTGATGTCAAACATTCCCTCAGCTCTTAGACCAAAGATGAACAGAAAGAGCATGTTGCCTGCAAGATGTACGATGTTAACATGAACAAACATGGCCGTGAAGAGTTGCCAATACGCACGCCCACCCAAGATATAGCTATTATTCTGTCCATACTGAGCAATGACAAGATCATTCATTGCAAAGAAGTTCATGCTTTGAATGGATGTGAAGATGTAGACTGCTATGTTGGCTGCAATAAGTATGTATGTGGGCATGAAATCCTTGCAGTTTCTGAACATGGCCTTCATCTTTTGTAGTACTCGATGATTTTCTGCTTAATCTTCGAGGAGCTATTCAACTCGTCTTCGCCAAACTCACCAATCCGCACAACGTCGATCTTCAAACCTTTTTCCTCGATATACTTTCTGACTCTGCGTTCCATTTCTATCTGATCATAACCCACAGCAATGACGTCTGGTCTGATTCTCTCGATAACCTTCCCAATGTCGAAATCCTCAAAACCCAGGATGGCCTCATCAACGACTTTTAGAGATTCCACGAGTGCGCATCTTTGGTTTTCCGGTATTACAGGCGGTTCCTTCTTTCTCTTGCCAACGGTGCTGTCTCTTGCCACTATTACAATGAGTTCTGCGTTTGGTCCGCCTGTATTCTTCGCCTCTTCTAGGAATCTCACATGACCAAGATGTAGCAGGTCAAAGACCCCCGAAGCCAAGACTACTTTTCTCTTTTTTTCTTTGCAGGCCATTTGAACTTCACCATCCCCAACATTCGCAATGCATCCAACAATCCTTCGCAATAGGCAACAGATGTCAAACTCACTTCAAGTTTTCCTTCGTTCCTATAGTACTTTGCATCCTGCAAGTAGGCTTTAGCGGAATCCAGAACCTCACTAACCCTTTCTGGGTGAGCATTCGCGCAAGCCTCAGAAACCTTCAGCTTTTCAAGAACATGCTCCGCCGAAGCAATGTACCTAGACACAAGAGTCTCCAAGCTCATTCAGCCATCTTCCTAATCTTCTCTGACGCACCACATAAGACTATGAGTGCCTCAGCCTCCATGAAGTGAAGCCGTCCGGCAAAGATCAGACTCTGAGGAGGTCCGCCGAAATCATACTCCTGCAGTTCCTTTAGGAATCCTGCTTTCACGGTTGGATCAGAGCTTCCAGCCCTCGCGATGCCAACAGCAACAGTATCTGACGTGATCACATTTTTTTTCTTTTTCTGTTCGATCTTCAAGAGCAAGTCAAGGCTTTCATGGATGCTTAAGTATCGTTTTTCTTCAGCCTTGATGTCTAAAAGGCAGAGTGTGTGCAACCCAAGTTTCTTGTTTTGAGTTATGACTTCGTATGGAGTTTCAGAAGGAGTCTCATCAGGAAAAGGTATTGTGACGGTCTTGCCGAACTTGTAGTTGTGCAAACCCGACAAGCCTACGACTGCAGAAATAACCGAAGCTCCGTGAATCACGCGGGTTTTTATTCCTCGCTTCTCAGCCTCAACCCTCAAAGCAACATGTGTCGTTGCTATAAGAGGGTCACCCGGAACCAGCAGAACAACTTTGCCCGTTTTTGTTGCTTTCAAGACTGCTTCGCCGTTTTCGTCCTCAAGCATCCGTCTAGACAACGTGTGAAGCTTCTTTCCGCCGAGTTCCTCCAGATGATTGATCGAAAAGTCTGGCATCAGGCTGGTGTAAAGCTCTATGAAGACCGTGTCAGCAGTCTTCACTTCCTCCAAGCCGCGCAAGCTCATTCCTAGCTCATCATGCAAGCCCAGCCCGATGAAGACAATTTCTCCCAAGCATGCGACCTTCTCGCAAACGAATTTGAGGGTTGAAACTTAAAACTGTATGTCTTGTTGAGAAAGTGTGCTTTGCCCGCCTGAGAAGCCTGCTGCGTCAGGTTGAACGGTTAAAAGCAGGAATTGCCGAATAAACGTAGGATCGACAGAAGGAGATAGGTTGAGCCATGAAAGACGTAGAGCTTAAACTGCTTTCTGAGCTCATGAGGAATTCGCGCGCGCGACCAAGGTAGGACCAAAAACTCTATATTTCCTGATGAACCTTTCTCCAAAAAGGAGGTTTCGTGGGCCCGTGGCTCAGTCAGGCAGAGCGGCGGACTCTTAATCCGCACGTCGCGGGTTCAAATC
>JBGOYR010000028.1:0-9831 GCA_041479765.1 Bathyarchaeia archaeon
AACAAAGAACAAGCAGATATGTCCGAAATAATCCCGAGAGCCAAGAGAACCGGAGAAAACACAGTATCGTACACTGCCGAAGAATGGGATGAGGCAGACAAGTTTGTAAGAACGACGCTCAGCTTGGCTAATGAGGCTCAAATGAGAACACTCCTAGGAAAACTGAGCAAACTCGAAGGATACGGCAAAATCTCGTTTGAGTATGCCGAAACTCGTATCAATGAATGGCTTTCCTGAGATGCAGAATAGACAATCAGCGATCACCTATCCTTACTGCTCTATACGTAAACAAAGCGTCTCTTAATCGAATTGCTGAAGCCCCCTTTCGGCATTCAACAGAAAAAGAAGGAATTGATAATTTGCCTAGGTTGGCGGTATGACTGTTGCTTTGACTACCGGTGTTGCGTTGTGTTGTGGGTTCTCTGCGATCTTGAGGGTGTCGACTTGGATGTCGAGGATTAGGCTGGTGGTTTGGCCTGCTTTGACTTCGAAGTGCACTATTATGTCTAGTTTGTTGGGTGGGAATCTTACGGTGATTACGTCGCCGCCGTTGATTTGTGCGATTGTTGAGAGTATGTGCATTCTGATTTTGGTGTAGTTTCCTAGTGGGATTTGGTCTAGGGCGGCGTCTTGCGTTATGTTTCTGAGTTTGACTAGGTCGAAGGTTACTTGTCCTTCAGTGATGGTTACGTTTATCCATTGGCCGGTTTCTTGTTGGTGGACTTCAAACTGGTCTACGGTTATGTTGAGGCTACTGAGGTCTTGAACAGGAGCATCAGTCACTTTGATGTCGAGTGTTCCTGCGTTAACCGGGAAAATGAGTGGCAGAAGCACTGTGGGTCCTAGTGTGCCAACGGCTATGAGACCCGCAGCTATCAAAATGCCAACAGCGGCGAACATTAGGACGTGTTTTCCAGATGCCATCTTAACATTACTCCATTACAACTTGCTTTCGCTAATTTCCTTATTGTCGACGAGACTCTTAATGCAACGTTTTTGAACAGCACCGTTCAAGTCGTTGAACACTATGGTCTTTGCCGCCAAACACGGACGGTTTCATACCAGAGAACGACATTTCCAAGCAAGCCAAAAATGAAAGCGAAAACACTGTAGAAATTCACGTCTCTAAGCTGAGTTAGGAAATACACGAAAAGAGTCGTGAACATCGCTGCATAAAGCACGTGCCGCGGCAACATGATCGACCCAAACTTCGCAAACTGTTTGAGAACGCCAACTCGAACCTCACGCACGAGATGATATTCACCGTTTTTCTCCCCTACCAAACCCAATTCCGCCAGTTTGTTGAGGTGATAACTTGCCAACGCCGGACTCGAAAAGCCTAGTTGACGCTGAACCTCCCTCACACCTACACCAGCACTCTGAGATTGCAGTAGCATCCAGTACACTCTTAAGGTGTTGCCCTTCAGCTCACTCTCGATCTTCTCTTCCTCACCCATAAAACTCACCTACAAATAATCGCTCAAGGAATTTAACACTTAGCCGGAAGAGACGCCAGATTTGTAGCAAATTGAAATCTGCGCCAAGGAATTCCTCTTTGCAGAAAGGGAAAAATGTGGTTTGCATGAAAGACACTCATCGGCAGATGGGGTTAAAGCCATCTGAGCTCCAGCTGTTGACTCGGGTGCGTTGTCTTATGCTGAAATCTCTATTCCTGGAATCTTTTTCCTCTCATAAACTGTGTCTGCGATTTTTGCCACGATAGTGATCCAGATCAGATAGATTATTGCCACGAACACCCATGTCTCGAGTACTCTGTATTTTATGCCCATGATTTGCCAGCCAGCTCCAGTGAGGTCTAACAGTCCGATTATCGCTAGGGCAGCAGTGCTTTTTGTTAAGGAGCAGAACTCGTTGCTCCAAGCTGGAATCACTATCCTAAGAGCTTGGGGGAGAACTACGTAGAAGATGGTTTGGGCTTTTGACATGCCTATTGAAAGACCTGCCATCATCTGATCTTCGAAAACAGCTTCCATTGCCCCTTTGACGTAGCCTTTTTGGTATGCTCCGCTGTTCAGTGCAAAGACTGAGAAAGCCGTTACATACGTGTTCGTGGACAGGTGAAGCATGCCGGGAATGACGTACTGGAACATGAAAAGCTGCACTATGATCGGGGTTCCTCTGAAAAACTCCACATAAAACCTTATCAACGTTGAAACGACCTTTCCACCGTGCATATCGCCGATCGCCAGAACAATCCCAAGCGCAAGCCCAACGAAAATGCCGAACAACGTCACCTCAACTGTCAAGATCAGACCGTTGAGAACCAGCGGGAGATATTCGAACAGGAATTCAAACGGCAGCAAGTCATTCCCTTTTCGTTTTCATAATCAGCCTTGTCATGAACTTTTTCGCTCTTTCGCTTTGGGGGTTGGTGAAGAACTGCTCTGGTGGACCTGTTTCAACTATTGTGCCTTCGTCGTAGAAAATCATTTCTTCTGCAACTTCGCGAGCGAAGGGCATCTCGTGGCTCACAATGAGCATAGTGGTTCCTTTCTTGGCCAAGTCGCGCAGAGTATCGATTACCTCCCCAATCAACTCTGGATCAAGTGCCGAAGTCGGCTCATCCAATAATATGATGTCTGGGTTCCTCGCCAAGGCTCTGGCTATGCCGACCCTCTGTTGTTGTCCTCCTGAAAGCTGAGCTGGGTAGTGATGCGCCCATTCCTCCATCTTCACTTCTCTAAGCGCACCTGACGCGCGCTCTCTTGCCTCTTCTTTCGACAGTTTCAACACTCGTCTCAACGCGAGCTCCACGTTTCCAAGGGCCGTAAGATGGCGGAAAAGATAGATGTGCTGGAATACGAACCCTATTCTGGCTCTCGCGACGTTCAGGTTTACTCCTGGTTTGGTCAGGCACTCTTCTCTCAGGAAAACGTCGCCTTTCTCTGGGATCGTCAGCATTGCCATGCATCTTAGAAACGTGCTTTTCCCTGAACCGCTCGGTCCGAAAATGAGCTTTATCTCGCCTTCTTTGATCTGCAGAGAAACATCTTTGACTGCTATGAGGTGTTTTTCGTATGTTTTCCAGAGATGCTGGCACTCCATCACCGTGTCTGCCATTTCCTACAGCCCCAGCGTTTTCTTTCTTCTGCTTCCCCATGTGTCAAACCACGTTGCGATCGGAAACGTTAGTAGTATGTACAGAAAAGCCGCGGCAATATATGGTGCTACGAAGTCGAAGGTTGCTTTCCTGATCATGTCCGTAGTGAACATTATGTCAAGGACGCCAATCACAAATGCGTAGGATGAGTCTTTCACGAGGAGCGCGTATTCGCTTCCCAAGCCCGGTGTGGAGAAAATGAAGACCTGAGGTATCATAACGTGCACTATCGACCTAAACCTTGACAACCCTAGAGACCTCGCCGCAACCATTTGCTCCTCACCTATTCCTCTTATCGCTCCTCTGAAAATCTGCGATTGGTTCGCCGCGCTCCTAAGACCTAAGACGAATACTGCGGTGAACAGAGCAATCTTGAACGGAAACCGGAAATACATGCCCACGCCGAAGAAGAACAAGAGCATCAAGACCAATTCAGGTATTCCGCGGAAAACTTTCTCGAACACATCAACAAAGAAACCGAGACTCTTTTCATAAGTCCTTATGAAGGCCAAAGGAAGCCCTATAGCCAGTCCCAGCAGAAGAGAAAAAATGGATATTGCTAAGGTGGTGGTGACTCCTCCCAGCATAAGGAGGAGCGACTGCACTACATCCAATTCTCATCACGTTGATGTTTCACTAGGCGTTCCATTTCGCCCTCAATGCATCCAGTTGGCCCGTAGCAATTATGTCCGAAAGAGCACCATTGATTTTTGCGACAAGCGTGTGTGCGTTCTTGTTGGCTACAAAGGCGCATGGGTAGTAAGGCGTATCATAGATGACTACAGTGGGTTTGGTTTGTGTCTGCAAGTAAGCTATGTAGTACGGAGTCACTGGTGTCTCTGCATAAACGCAGTCAACGGTAGGCGTAACACCCTGCAAGCCTGCCATGTCGTTAATCGCCGCGCCATAGTCGTCAAAGGCCTTGTACGCCACACTAGCCGCCAATAGCTCATCCAGTTCTGTCGTCCCCTTCTGTGTTCCAACTGTGAGGCCAAGGGTTTTCAAGTCTGCCAGAGACGTTATCGTGGTGATACCCAATGAAGTCGCTTTGCTTTGCAACATTATCACCTGTCCATGCGTTATGCTGTGGGGCATTGTGAACTCCACCTCTTCCAACCTGTCCGCGGTTACTGAAAACCCGCTTACTCCCAAGTCTAGCTCCTTGGATTGGATTGACGGAATTATGGTGGAGAAGCCCATGTTATGCCATTCAACAGTGAGATTCAATCTCTCAGCGATTGCGTTTGTCAAGTCAATTTCGAAACCGATAATCTGACTGTTGGTTGTGTTCAAGTATTCATACGGTGGCCAACCAGGTTCCGTGCCAGCTTGTATTATTCCTGTCTTGACAATGTTGTCCCATACCGGGTCTGCTGCTGCGCTTGGCGGAAGAATTATTGGACCTGCAACCAGTCCGACTGCGAATGCCACAACTGCCACTATTATCATTCCTGTTCCCATAACATATTTTGAGGCTACCAAATTTTTCCCTCAAGCATATGGATTATGGGTTACTGTATTTAAGCTTAAGAACGCGCGCACCACGGCACCTATATATTCGAAATGCGCACATTGAAAACGGTGAATGCTGCAATGCTTACTCATACCAGCATCCGGACAAGCAACATGGACAGGTCTATCGACTTCTACACGAGGCTAATGGGTCTGAAGCTTCTTGGACGGCACGAGATTCCACAGAACAACGCGGAGATCGCTTTTTTGCAAGATCCCGAAGGCAAAGGAGCCAAACTCGAACTCACCTTATACCGAAAGCAAAGAAAGTTCATTCAGGCTGACTACGAGGATCGACTGTTCGACCACATCGCGTTTGAAGTCAGGAGCATGGAACAGATCATTGGCATTATGCGAAAAGAGAAGGTCACAATCACAGATGAACCGTTCAAACTAGGTTCAACCAGTTCGATGATAGCTTTCATCGAAGACCCAGACGGCACTCTGATCGAACTAATTGAGCGGAAATAGCAAGAAGATTTATCGATAATCACGTCCATCAGTTGGCCAAGCAACTCTGTCTATTGGATGTAGAGGCGTTTATGGGAATGAAGGTATCGACAATACGGCAGAAAACATTAATTTCAGCTACTCCCGACGAGGTTTACGAAGCCTTCATTGATGCAAAGAAGCATTCGGCGTTCACTGGAAGCAAGGCAACAGATGACCCAAGAGTTGGTGGGAAGTTCACAGCGTGGGACGGGTATATCTCTGGAAAGAATCTGGAGCTGGAGAAGGGAAAGAGAATAGTTCAGGAGTGGATGACAACTGAATGGTCCGAAGGACATCCTCTTTCGAGGTTGGAATTGACTTTCAAGAAAACAGAGAAGGGTACGGAGGTACGGATGGTGCATTCAGGAGTTCCTTCGGAACAGGCAGCCGACATTAGACAAGGATGGATTGACTTCTGCTGGAAACCATTAAAAGAATATTTCAAGAAGTGAACGAATCAGCATTGAATCACTGGCTTTACGCATGCTGACCTTTCTGTAGGCTATTCAAAAGGAAAGCCTTAAGAAAAGTGAAAACCAATACTGGCTTATGCCGGAATTTACTTTTGAAGGTTCTGCCAAATGGAAAAGCGGAACAGAATGCGACCTAACAATAAAGGGCAAACACATCGCCACAGTTAGTCCTCCTCCGGAGTTCGGCGGGAAAGAGGGGTACTGTGTGCCAGAAGAGATTTTCACGGCTTCATTAGCATCGTGCATGAACACTCTGTTCTTGTTAGTTGCGAGAAACTCCAAGCTGGGGCTGAAGAAACTGGAAACCATAGCCACCTTGAAGATGAACGCAGAAGGCTTAGAGAAACTGATCTTCACGAACATACACTTCAACATGAAGGTCAAGCTGGAAACCGACAACGAACGCGAACGCAAGAAAGCCAACTCTGTCTACCAAATCGCCCAGAAAATATGCCCACTGAGACAGTCGTGGGGAGAAAACGTACCGATAAGCTTCGAACTCAACTTTCAATGAGCCGGAAACGCTTCCCTACCAGCTTTCTCGATGATCGACTAAGCACAAAGTGTTAATCTCTGATTGTGCTCATTATCTAAGTGCGCGAATGCGTGAGTGAAGATGAATTTTTGCGATTATTGCGGTTCTTTTTTGAAACAGACAGCAGAAGGACTGTGGTGCCCAAAATGCGGCAAAACTGTCCGTTCAAAATCGAAAGTGAGAAGCAAGAGCGTTAAGAAGGCAGATTCAACTGCTGTCTACGTGATTGACAAACGACAAGAAAGCTCTGAGAAGGTTTCTCGAGTATGCCCCAACTGCGGGAATGGAGAAGCCCTTCACTGGTTTTCAGGCGTCTCCGGTGAGCACGCAGGCGTGAGGAGAGAAAGAACAGTAGAGCATTTCAAGTGTACGGAGTGTTCGAATTCCTGGGTGAAGACTTCGTGAACACTGCAAGCTTTTCGCCCAACCTAACCAGATTCCTTCTTATCGCAGACGAAGCCGCGTCTTCTCTTCTACAGTCCGTTTCAACGGTCACCGTTCGAAAAGAAGGTTTTTCAGGACATGAATGCATGCTTGAAGACGATTGCGCGCGCTTAGTCTGGCTCAGCGCGGTTTGCCCCTCAGAATGAACACGGCCACAGCGCCTACATAGAATACCACGATTACCATGGTAAGAAAGAGCATTTGCGGAATTCCAAAAACGTAATGCTGCACCTCGCAATCCATGCTCACAAGCTTGCTTTCAGAGAAATCTGCGTTTGAAAAATGCAGAACGCATTCACCGTCTTTGTCGCAGACGAAGCGACAGGTTAAGCTACCTATTGCTCCGTAGCTCTTCACGGTTCCATTCGGATACGTGATGTAGAAGTTCAACGTATTTTCAGACTGACCGCCCACAACGGAAAAATGAATGAACACTCGATCCTCGACCGCAAGACTCAGTGTCCTCGTCACTTCTTGTTCCACGTCGACAGTAAAATTCGTCGAAGATGCGTCGGCAGTCTGCGTCAGAATCACGAATACCAATGCAGCGAAGAAGAGACAGCTTGCAAGCTTGTCAGAACTGATCATCGAGTTAACTTCAGCGTTGACCATCAATAGCTTTTATGAAACGTGAATAACGATCCAGAAACATACTTCAGAATAATGTTCACAAGCACAGAATTCAGAACCAGACCCAGCACGATGTTGGGTATTGCCTTTTGGTATAAGGATCATAAGCTCTTAAAGCCCATCTATGAATCAGAGTGAACGACCATGACGTGCTACTTCAGGCATCTTCAAGAAATCTTCAAAAAAGCAGGAATAGAAATCACAAGTCAAAATAAGCACGAAGTTGACAGAGTTATCCATGAACTTGTTGGCGTAGATTACAAGAACTGCCCAGCCACTTGGAAGGAAGTAAAAAAGCGAATTGCAGACGACAAGGAAGACTTCGTTTTCCAGCTGAAAACCGCTTGGAAGAACCACGCATAAATAGCTTGCTTATTCTTTGTCAAGCCTTAATTACTGTCTAGCTAATACTCTTCTTCAAAAATGAAAGGTGAAAACCTTGAACGCAGACCAGAAATTCGACCAACTAACCAAGGAAATGATCGACAAGTTTCTGGAAACTAACCCTGACTACGCCACGCAACTTGGGCTGCACGACCCGTACGACTACGTTTGGCCAGATGGCTCCACGAAACGGCTATTGAAGAACCTTGAACTTGAGAAAGAATGGCTCAACCGACTGAAAGAAAACGTGAAATTCGAAGAACTGAACGAAGATCATAAGCTTGATTGTACGGTGCTAGAGAGATTCCATGAAAGCTCGAAATTCTACTTCTACGAACTGCGAATGCATGAATTGAACCCAGATGCCTTCGACATTATAGGCGGACTCGTCTTCATGATGCTCACGCGAGACTACGCACCGTTGGAAAAGAGAATGGACGCCATTGCAGCACGCTTAGAAAAAGCTCCGACATACCTAGAGGAATTCCACTCCAGGTTCGAAAAGTCAAAGCCAGTGAAACTGTGGACTGAAATCGCCATCGAATCAGCCCAAAGCATAGGCGGATTATTCCAGTTCCTGCTACACGCCGCAAAAGGCCAAGTTACCGAAAAGGTCTACCAAAGACTAGACAAAGCAGTCGAGAAACTCAAACCAGCGCTAGAAGAGCATATGAAATGGCTCAACAGTCTGCTTCCAAAGACCACGGAAAAATGGGCGCTTGGCAAAGAAAAGTTCGAGAAACTGATAAAACTCCGAGACCTAGGTATGAGTTCGGATGAAATCCTCAAGATAGGCGAAAAATACCTCAAAGACCTGAAAGCAGAAAGAAAACGACTTGCAGAGAAAATAGCGCCAGGAAAAACCGAGCAAGACATAATGAAAAAGATTGAAAGTGATGCGCCGAGATCCTTTGAGGAAGCGCTGAAGGCCACTGAAGACGTCATGGAAGAAGCAAAACGCTTCATACAGAAGAAAAATCTGGCTACCGTTTACCCGGAAGACAAGCTGTACGTCAAAGAAACACCAGCGTTCATTGCTCCCCTCATTCCATTCGCCGCCATGATGATGCCTTCAAAATACGACAAACCGCAAATAGGTGTCTATATAGTGACCAGACCCAAAGACACGGCCAACCTAGGCAAACACCTGAACTATAAGAGCTTAAGAAACACAGCAGTCCATGAAGCATACCCAGGACACTTTCTTCAAGGCGCATGTTCAGACCGAGGCAGCATAATACGAATACTAGCTGACGGAACCGAAACTGTTGAAGGTTGGGCACACTACTGCGAGGAAATGATGGCTGAAAAAGGCTTCATAACCGACTCTGAAACCAAGATAGTGCAAGTCAACGACATGATCTGGCGAGCCGTAAGGATAATCGTAGACGTGAAACTTTCAAGAGGAGAAATGACCTTCGGCGAAGCTGTGGAAATGCTTGTCAGAGAAACAGGCATGTCTAAAGAAGGAGCCACCGCAGAAGTGAGAAGGTACACGCAGACCCCAAGCTACGCACTCTCTTACTTGCTGGGAAAACACTTGATTCTACAACTAAAGAAAGACGTAGAACAGAAGATGGGCGGCAAATTCGACGAGAAGCTCTTCCACGACACCATCACAGCCAACGGATACCTGCCAATTTCAATGTTACGCAAAGTCTTTGAGCAGAAGATAGACAAGCTCAAAGCCTAGCTCTCTTTTTTCTTTTTTTTTAAGTCATTCTTAGCCTTCATTGGTCCGGAATCAGACAGCTTCTATTTCTCGGCTTTCGGCTTGGATTCCTTCATTGGTTTCATCGGTACGTCACAGCAAATCAACTCGCACTCGGAGCATCCACACGTGTCGTCAACAATCACCACAAGTCCGCATTCCTCGCACTTGTATTTATCACCCTTCTTCTTCGCCATTGCTTGTTTCACCTCCGAAAATTCTTTGAACCTGACAGTGTATCCTTCGAAATATAAAACTATTCAAACATATGATTTCAGCTTTTCAGGATAACATTAAATTACTTGAACCCTTACCACACGTATCGTGAAACTCAAAACAGCATTGGGCGCAATAGTCATCTCTATTCTTTTCTTCTTAGGTATCATATTCGCTCTGGCCTCGATCTACGCATGGACAAGACTAATCGTGGCTGCGTTCCTGTTCGTTGCCGGCTCTGTGATAGCCTATTACATGTCTAAACAGCCAAAAACGATTGTGCAGCGACTCGAGGTGTCAGGAGAAATGAAAG
>JBGOYR010000029.1:0-9604 GCA_041479765.1 Bathyarchaeia archaeon
ATGACTTATGGAAGAATCTTGCCAGTGCGCGGAAACATCAAGAAGCATTTTCTTGAGCCTGTTTCTGCAAATGCAAATCCTGAACCCACATTCCTGATTCGTCGAAACACTGACA
This sequence comes from Bathyarchaeia archaeon, assembly GCA_041479765.1. Lineage (GTDB taxonomy): Archaea > Thermoproteota > Bathyarchaeia > Bathyarchaeales > Bathycorpusculaceae > DATKKK01. The sequence goes on from JBGOYR010000029.1 coordinate 116, forward strand.
TCTTGATTCGCATTACAACTATCAGGATTCTCTGAATGCAGGTTAAGGTTTGCTGGATTTAGCTCAGATTTCGTTGCCTTTTTGCCGTCTCCTCTATCTTTCTAGTAAATGCTGTTGGCAAGTCAATGCCATGAACTTCTGAAAGAACAAACAAGTCCAACATAGCTTGAACGATTTCCTCTTTCAAATTGCCCTCATCATACTCTCTGATGGCAAGATTCTTGTTCACTAGTTGTCTGGCTATCTCCCCAACCTCCTCAGAGAGGTGAAGGAACACGAGTTCTGGTGTTAATTCGCGCGCGCTAGCACTAGGGATCATAGCCTGAGAGGATGTGGATTTCAGATTCATATTCGCTATTCATAAGACAGTTATATACTCAAAGCCTATCTTCTGCGTAAACATTGGAGGATAACCCTTTGAAGCATACCATGACACTTAAGGTAAGAAAAGAACTGGAAACGAAAATGTCCAAGGCACTTGGGCAGAACATCAAGGGGCTTTCGGCAGAATTACAAAGAATAATGGTAGACGACATGGTCACCGCCTTTCAAAATAGAATAAACGTGTTAACAAGAGCACAGGCGAAAAGGAGCTACTAATGCTGACTATTTAGGAAGAAGCATTACTAGGAATACATAAAAGCTTTATATAAAAAGGGTGAAAGTAACGCGAAAGAGGTTTAGGTAAATGAGACGTTCCAAACTGGAAATGTATATAGACATACTCAAGGTCTTAGCGCATCGTGGCCCACTCAAGCTTACTCACATCATGTATAAGGCTAATGTTAACTGCAGCGTCCTCAAGGAGTACCTGGACTTTCTGATCAAACAGCAGCTTGTCGAAGAACGCAACATAGGCAAGCGCCGAGTCGTCTACGCCGTAACCCAACGAGGCATAACCGTTCTGAAGTACTTCAGAGAACTCAAACAAGTCCTGCCCATCGTGGAAGAACTCCGCAACAGAGTACCAGTGCCATACTAGCCTTACACCCTTTCCATCTTTTGAAACAAAACTATTCCGTTTCCCGAAATATTGTTACTTCGAAACACGTCTTTTATTCCTAAAAGCGCACTTGTCCTATTGATGAATATGTTCGAGCAAATAGCTATGTTCGCAGCAGGATCAGTCGCGGCAATATTCATAACCATGATAACGGCCGTGGCAGTTCTAGGCGTCTACTGGGTCAAAGTCGGCGCTTACAACAAGTAGCCTCTTTCTTTCAGTAACTCTTCATTTATGTTATGAATAAGTATACGCACTTCTTACGCCTGTTTCGTAAGACTTAATAAACGCCACCCGTTCTAGCTTAGCGTACACACGTAAAACAAGACGGGGAACTAGAGTGGCAAGCCAAGAAGCCCTAGGCAAAAAGCCTCTGCACGTACTCGAAAAAATAAGAGAAAACCTAGAAAAACTAAACGAAAAAATGGAAGTCATGATCGAACTCCAAAAACACAACAAGAAAAATATAGAACCACCACTCACAGACGCCCCACTAGACGTGATGACTTTACTATCCATGCCCGACCACCTAAGAAAAACCGCCATGACCGTGTGCAGACTCGGCCGAGCCACAGCCGACGAAGTCGCCCAGCAAACCCACAGAGCAAGAGCAGTGGAAAGCGCATACTTAAATCAGCTCGTAATCATGGGGCATCTGAAGAAGGAAAGGACCGGCAGAAAAGCCTACTTCTTCGTAGACCGTGAAAGCAAAGAGTGATGATGTTGGGAAGAATAGTCGCCGTCCACTCATACAAAGGCGGCACAGGCAAAACGTTGCTCTCAATCAACTTAGCGGCGACCTTTGCCAAACGCGGCAAGAAAATATGCCTATTCGACCTAGACTTCAGAGCGCCAAGCTTGGCTACCCTCTTGAAAGTGGACAACGCAAGCTGCTGGCTGAACGACTACCTTAATGGCACCTGCGAAATTGACAAGGCCCTAATAGACCTGAGCGACCGAATCCAGAACAGCGGCAAACTGTTTGTAGGACTCGCCAACCCAGTAATAGAAGCAATCAGAGACATGTCCTCGAAAGACAGAAAATGGGAAATGCGCGCTCTGGGAAGAATTCTGGCCCTGCGAGATTCTCTTCTGGTGGGTCAAGGCTTCGACTATTTGATCTTTGACACAAGCCCAGGTCTCCAGTACTCATCAATAAATGCCATCGTAAGCTCTGACCTCGTAGTCGTAGCGACTACTTTTGACCGATCCGACGTCGACGGCACAAAGCGCATGCTGCATGAGCTTTATGAATTGTTCGAGAAGAAGACTGAAATCGTGCTCAACAAGGTAATGCAAGACTTGTCTTCCAAGTCAGGACCGGACACGCAGGCAAAGATCAAGGACATTTACCACGCGCCCCTTCTCGGAATCATACCCTGCTACTGTGATGTGCTCAGGGCGGAAGGCGGAATCATCTTTGCCCAGGAAAAGCCTGACCATCCTTTCACTAGAATATTGAACGAGATGGCAAGCACTATAGAAAAAGGAGTCTAGCCTTCTACTGTTCCGCTATCCTGTTTATCAGCTGGTGGACCTTGCACATCTTGCATTTCTCATACTCTTTCTCGTCGCAATCATTGCAAATCAAACGGTTCAGTTCCGTAATGTCTGAGTTCATAACTTCATCCCTTCCTTACGTAGCCAGAGCACAAGACAGCTAATATACCGTATTCCCGCCCTGTAATATTTCAAACCAAAAACTTATACAGCACAGAAACAGACCAAACACCACCAAAGACGGAGAACAGTCATCTCTTGAACACCTCAGCAATCATCCTAGCAGGAGGACTTTCCACCAGATTCGGACAAGACAAAGGACTGCTTACCCTTGCCAACAAACCACTGATCAAGCACGTTCTCGATGCCCTAGGCAACATCGTCAATGAAAAAATAGTGGTGGCAAGCTCAAAAACTCACGCTGAAAACTACACGAAAGCCCTAGGTTCAAACGTGAAGGTTGTAACAGACAAAGGCAAAATACACAGTCCGCTTGCAGGAGCTTCAACGGGTTTCGAAGAAGCAGCCGAAGCGTACTCTTTTTTGCTTCCCTGCGACACTCCTCTCGTCTCCCGAGAGATCCTTTGCCTCTTGCTTGACCTTAGTGTTAACAAGGCTGCGGTCATTCCGCGCTGGCCAAACTGCTACATGGAACCCCTGCAAGCAGTCTACCATACGATATCTGCCCTAGAAGCAACTAGAGGAGCTTTGGAAGAAGGCGGCATGACCATGCAAAGCATGGTGAACAAACTGCGTGGGGTCCGCTACATTTCCACACTCGTTCTGCAGCAATTGGACCCAGACCTCAAAACATTTTTCAACATCAATACTCCACTAGACCTGAAAAAAGCCGAAAACCTGTTTAAATCGAGGAAGAAGTAGCGTTCAAAACCGCTTGAGGGCTATTTTTCGCGATGCTTAACGTATCTCTCAGTCTCATCGTATAGCTTCTCAATATCGTCCTTGGAATGTGCCGTGCTTAGTGCTCCGTTGTGGCCTGGCAAGAAGAAAATGCCATTCTCCATCAACGCTAAGTCATAGCTAAGAAGCTTCTCCTTGTCTACTCTAGCGACAGCACGAGGATCCTTCAATCTTTCCTTCGTGAAGTGAACATTGAACAACGAGCCCGCCCCTGTAATCTGTACGTTAGCTTTGCCTTCTCCAAAGATTTCTGTCAGGCTCTTTCTTATCTTGCCACCCAGCTTGTTCAGTCCATCGATGAGCTTTCCGTCCTCCAGAAGCTTCAAAGTAGTCAGTCCTGCCGTCATTGTTATCGGGTTCGCAGCAAACGTTCCACCGTGAAATGAGCAGTTTGGCCTCTTATAGATTTGCGCGTTGATTCTCTCCATGATTTCCCTTCTGGCGCAGAAAGCACCTGTCGGAAAGCCTCCTCCGAGAATCTTCCCGAAAACTGTCATATCAGGCTCGACGTCGAAGTATTGCTGTCCTCCGCCAGGCGCGAGTCTGAATCCGGTGATCACTTCGTCGAAAATCAGCAATATGCCTTTTTCATCGCAGAATTCTCTCAGTCCTTTCAGGAACTCCTTCTCGGCAGGGATGCAGCCGCCAGCACCGAGCACAGGCTCAATCGTTACAGACGCCACCTTTTCGCCTTTAAGCTTGGTCTTGACGCCTTCAAGGTCATTGAAAGGCAACACTATGGTATCTTGAAGTGTACCAACTGTCAAGCCTGCGGATTCTGGAATGTCGTAAGGGTATTTGACACCCACGTGTAGTGCATCGTAGCCTCCGTGCCATCCGCCTTCAAACTTGGCTATCTTGCTCCGTCCGGTATACGCGCGTGCTAAGCGTATGGCGTACATGTTTGCCTCGGTTCCTGAGTTAGTGAAACGCACCATTTCGGCGCTTGGAACCATCTTCACAACTTGCTCGGCTAAAGCAACTTCTAGTTCATGGGAAGTTCCGTAAATCGTGCCGTTTTCCAGTTGTTCCTTGACGGTTTTCACGACTGCTGGAGGGCTATGGCCAAGTATTAGCGCTGTGTGGCCTAGCCAGAAGTCAACGTACTCGTTTCCGTCAACATCGTAAAGCTTGCTTCCTTTCGCCCTTGCAGTGTAGAAGGGGTAGGGTTCGAAATACCGTATTCCGTATGAGACGCCTGCTGGAAGAACCTTTTTGGCTCGTTCGTACAGGGCTTTGGATTTTCCGGTTTTGGAAGCGTATTTCTCCGTCATTTCGGGCACCGACTGCTAGTTTGTTGAGCATTCACCATACTTGTTTATTATGGTTTCCATGGCCTCGTCCAAGCTGTATACAAAAGCATCAACGGATTGTCCTTTGTTCTTGCCTTCTCTGTCCAGAAGCAGCGTATGCATGCCAAGCTTCTTGGGGAGATCAATGTCGAGTGGTAGCTCGTCTCCAATCATTATGGCTTCGCCAGGCTTGACGTTCAGAATTTCTAAAACTTTCTTGTACATTCTCGGATTCGACTTGTCGCACTTCGCCTCGTAGCCTGTCATGACAAAGTCAAGGTATTCTCTGATAGGTTGGATGGCCTTTTCAAACTTGAAAAGCGCGATCGTTGTAACGATTGCCGTTTTGAAGCCGTTCTTCTTTGCTGTCACCACGGCATTTGCGGCCTCAGGATACAGTTGATAGGGTTTGCTTTCAAGAAGCTTCACGATAGTGCCGAATGTTTCGTCGTCAACTTCGGCCTTCAGACGCCAGAGAATGCGACGAAAGAATAAGGTCCAGTTTCGGTATCCATACTTCGGGTAGTCGATGAACGAAACAAAGCTCCAAGCCGCTCTGAGTTGCTGTGACGAGACTTCATAACCTTTGCTAAACAAGAAATCGGAAATCTCGGTTTCTGTAACATCATTCTTCACGTATGCAAGCGTTCCATGTAGATCGAATAGGATGGCCTTCAGCTTTGCCAAGGACAACACTTCGCGATCACGGCTGACTCTGTCAGCAAAAGCATATTAAATATCTCTCTGCCACTATTTTTCCTGCGAGTGATTGCTCATGAAGAACGAGAATCCAGTCAATGTATCAGGTGTTCCTAATCTGGAGTTTCATCCACTGACCTCTGAACGTTGGGCCGACTTTGAAAAGCTGTTCGGTGAGCATGGCGCATGCGGCGGTTGCTGGTGCATGTGGTGGAGGCTGAAGCGTTCAGAATTTACGAAATCCAAAGGCGAAGGAAACAGAGAGGCCATGAAACGCATTGTGGACTCAGGCGAGATTCCCGGAGTCTTGGCTTATGCTGATGGCAGACCCATTGGATGGTGCGCAGTCGCTCCAAGAGAAGCATTCTTTACATTAGGACGTTCGCGCGTTCTCAAGCCAGTTGACGACAAGCCAGTATGGTCAGTCGTATGCTTCTTTGTCGCGAAGCCGTTCAGGCACAAGGGTATGACTGTTCAGCTCTTGAAGGCTGCGGTGAGTCATGTGAAGCAACGAGGAGGAAGAATCATCGAAGGGTACCCAACCGAACCAGGAACTCCCTTACCTGATGCTTTCGTCTACACGGGGCTAGCCTCTGCATTCCGCAAAGCGGGATTCGAAGAAGCTCTACGTCGTTCCAAGAACCGACCAATCATGCGATATCTGATTTGCCAAACATGAAACCTAACGTTCAGAAAGGGGTTCCGATTCTCTCTACTAACCTCTTGACCTCTTGGATCTGTGCTGAGTTGGAGGTGCTTATTCACATCAGTTGCAAAGGTCCTCTGTTTCCTCCGCCAGCGATCTGGCTTCGTTGGATCATGGAGCGGATTCTGTTGACTTCTGAGATTTTGAATGATTAGGGCCTTGCTCGAGTTGGCTAGAGCTGCGTTTTGGCTTGCGTCATAGGTGAAGTTCGCTACACCAAACCAATATTAGGAGCTTTCCTCCAATTGATTTCCTACGTGATACGAGCATAGATATAATGAATTCAACCTCGAAGCTTCTCAAAATACTCTCGCATTCTGTAAGAAGGTGTATCATCGAATGCTTGGAGGAGCAGGGACCTTTATCATTCAATGACCTGTTGAAACTCGTCAACACCAAAAATCATGGCGAGCTTGGATTCCATTTAAGAGCATTGAAAGGTCTAATTGAGCAGAAATCCTCAAAAGAATACCACCTCACGCACAAGGGACTTCTAGCCGCAAATCTTTTGGATGACGTTTCCATCATACTTTCAAGGACCACACAAGACCTTCTACATTCTCCAATCAGATACGTTCAAAGTCTTGCTTTTGGAGACCACGCCTTTCTCTCAAGCGATTCAGAAACCAGTACGAAAGACATATGTTTCTCCTATCTGAGAGCAGGTTTGACAAAAGGCGAAGCCGCTGTCTTTTTTGCAAGAGAACAGAGACTCGATTCGTATGTTCATGAAATAAAGCAGCACGGGATAAATGCTGAGTACATTGACGAAGGAGCACTAGTCATCATGCCAGCTGAAGAATGGTACATAAACAAAGGCAAAGCACATGCCCAAACCATTATATCAAATTGGACAAAGCTTCTCAAAGCAAAACAAAAAGCCAAATTCCCAGGACTGCGCGGTGCAGGAGAAATGGACGTTTTCTTTGACCATGCAAAAACCAGAGAACTGTTGACATATGAAAGAATGCTCGGTAAAAGCTTCACTGATAACTGGTGCGGGCTATGTATTTACGATGATAGTAGACTGGACGAAAGACGGTTCAGGCAGATGGTGGCCTTTCACGGACATGTAATAAGCAAAGACATAGCCTACAAACTAACGTAACACACTCATTACTAGAGAAGCCCCCATAGTCAACGGACCTTCTGAAAACCCTCTCAAGCTGCAAGGAGTAGACCGAGCCCTTGGTAGAAAAGCTTTTAAAGGGTTCCACGGAAATCGGTCACTTTGAGCATTTTGGCATCAAAACTGGAGGCTTGACCGGATGCGTATTGAAAGGGAACTGATTGTGTCCGTCCTGAAGCTCACCAGCGGTGGTTGTGTTTCAGATGAACTAATCAATAAAGACGCAAATCTGCCCTCTGCCAATGCTCGGAAATTGCTTGGAAGATTGCATAATGAAGGATTGCTTTATCTAAACTCAGGCATTGTTGAAGCAAGCGGCGTTCAGCGCTTGAAACTTGCCATGCAGGCTATGCAATTGGGCGCTGACCCTGAACGCGTGAGCGGCCTCCTTCAATGGCGGGAGTTTGAGGCTGTAGCTTCAGCCGCGCTGGAACAGAACGGCTACAGCATCGCAAGAAACCTTCGATTCAAACATGCCGAGAGACGTTGGGAGATAGACATCGTCGGGTCAAGAAAACCAATGGCTGTCTGTATAGACTGCAAACATTGGCGCCACGGGCCGCACCCATCTGCACTGAAGAAGATAGCTGAGGCACAGATAGAACGGACCTACGCATTGGCTCAAGCCTTGCCCTGTTTGGCTGGCAAGACAGAGTGCGCCTCATGGAAACAGGCACGATTGATCCCAGTAGTTTTGTCGCTTACAATGGGCAGAACCAAGTTTATCAACGACGTGCCAGTCGTCTCAATCCTTCAGTTACAGGATTTCCTAAACCAACTGCCAGCTTACACCGATTCACTGTTCTCCGTGAAGACCTAGCCGACCAGTTCAACAATAGCTCCTAGGGCTTGTCCTGGCAACCCCTTTCTGAATCTCGCTCTGACCAGACCTTTCTTGCCGTGCAGAGCTACGACTCGGCCGATGATCTTGTTCTCTCCGGTTTTCCAAGCTACTTTTCTTCCAAAAAGTCTGCTTGCTTCAGAAACAGAAGATATGTGAGCAAACTGAAGAATGCATTCCTTGGACATTTGCGCTTTCGGACCTACTCGGTAATTGACTATTACTCCCCGGATCGACTCTGTCATCAGTTTTCACCTTAGACCGCTCTCTCAAGAATGCTGCGAGCAGTTTAAATCTGTTTTCTTTTTTTGGTATAAACCTAGATCATCATCTCTAGGATAGGTTTCCTCGCGAACCTCAAGGCTGGGTACAGGCTGAAAATGAACATTGAGGCCAAAGCTGTTAGCAACCACCCAGAGATCTCCAAGATCGTGAAACTTGTGACAAGCGGTTCCGAAACTAAAACCATCAAGGTGACCACTATCCCTATCGCCACTCCGGTACCATAGCTTGAAAGCAAGGCAACAAGGCTCTGCAATGAAACAATCCTCACAACCATAACCGGTTTCGCTCCTAAAGCCCTGAGAACACCGAACTCTTGTTGTTGCTCATTTATCGTGAGAACTACATAACCGACCAAGCATAAAGATGCTGCAACCAAGGAAAAGATTGGCAGAAACATTACTGCAGACCAAATGTACCCGAGAAAGCCCAAACTCAAATCCAAGACATCATTGAGTTCCGAAACTTCGATTTCTGAATTTACGCTATTGACGATAGCTTTCAGTCGGTTTAGAACCTCCGTTCGATTCACCAAAGGGTCGATCTGAACCATGATGATGTTGGTTGCTGGCACGTGCATGATGCTCTGCAAAGTCGTTAAGGGCACATACGTTACGTTCCCGTTGTTGATTGGGTCCAAGCAGACTCCTACGATGCTGAGACTGAAAGTGTCATTGAACAGCTTCATGCCTTGAACCAATGGCACATCAAACATTTTCATGCCGAGACTGTCGCCTACTACTGCTTCTTGAGATGCGTTCTCTTGAAGAAACCTGCCGTCCACAAACCATTCATTCAGCACTTTCTTAGGTTCGACACCAACTATCAGAGACTCCCCGCTACGAAAGCGGCCGACAAGCTTCGTGTCGTCGGTGGTCTCTCCGAGCGTGACGCCTTGAATTTCTTTGACTACTCCTTTGACAATCAGACGTGCGTCAATTGTAATGCTCTCACTTAACGAACCGAGTTGATTGACAAGACTGTCAGGTATTAGATACTTTTCATCTGTGTAGTTAAACTGTGAATCGCTCGTCGTTTCGTAGAACTTCGACAAGAGCATCCTGTACTGTGTAGTCATGTTTCGGTGAGCAACCAGAACCGTGTCTCTCCCAATGG
>JBGOYR010000030.1:0-9578 GCA_041479765.1 Bathyarchaeia archaeon
AGCGGAACAGCTGCCGCGGCAGTTGGTGGATTCACAACCGTCTTGGACATGCCTAACAACGACCCCGTCACAATGAGCCCTGAAACGCTGAGAAACCGCATGAGCAAGGCTGAAAGAGAAGCCTTCGTAAACGTCGGCTTCTTTTCCGAGTTCCCGAAGAAAACGAAAGACATTGAGGGGATTGTGGACGAAGGGGCTATAGCTTTCAAGCTTTTCATGGCGGAGCAGGTTGGAGGATTGGATCCTGATGATGATTCCGCCCTGATGGAAGCGCTCAAGATCGTGAGCGGACTGAAGGTTCCGGTGGCAGTTCATGCTGAAGACAAAACAGCGTTGAAAGCAGCTGTAGAGAAGCTGAAGCTAGCCAGACGGGATGACGTTGAAGCGTTTCTTGAGGCACATACAGACGATGTTGAGCTGAAAGCAGTAAAACGAATGGTGAAGGCTTCAGAACAGACGAACATGCGTGTGCACTTTTGCCATGTAAGCGCGGAAAACGGCTTGCAAGCAATAGTTGAAGCAAAAAAAGCTAAGATCCCCGTGACCTGTGAAACCACGCCACACAATCTTCTTCTGTCTGCTGACGATTTGAGGCGAATAGGGACATTGGCGTTGACGATGCCTCCTGTTCGAGACAAGGACGGCATGGAAGCTCTTTGGAATGGCATCAGGAACGGATGGATTGATAGCATAGGTTCAGATCATGCGCCCCACGCTTTGGGAGAGAAGGCTGGGTCAGTTTGGAACGTTAAGGTTGGCATACCTGGTCTTGAGACGACGCTTCCACTGTTGCTCACTGAGGTGAAGCGTGGGAGGTTGTCGATAGGTGATGTGGTCAGGTTGATGGCGGAGAAGCCTGCTGAAATTTATGGATTGAATGGCAAAGGCTCCCTCAGCGCAGGAAACAAGGCAGACTTGACTATTATCGATTTGAACAAAAAGTACAAGATTGATGCTTCGAGTTTCAAGTCGAAGGCGAAATATTCTCCATTTGATGGCTGGCTGGTGGTTGGCAAGCCTGCCAAAACGTTCATCAACGGTGTCTTAGTCTTCGATGATAGCGAGATTGTTGCCAGTGCTGGAGTTGGCGAGATTGTTCGGAGAGCCTAGGTTTTGAGGTTCGTTGTTGATGGAATGCTTGGGAAACTGACGCGGTGGCTGCGACTTCTGGGGCATGATGTAGAATACTCAAACAACATAGAAGACAAAGACCTGATCGGGATTGCCAAGAAGGAGAAGAGGGTACTGCTCACTCGAGATTTCCAGCTTTATCAACAAGCCGTAGGCAAGGGGCTTGATGCTTTATATGTGGAGGGACAGACAGAACCAGAAAGACTGGCTGAAATCTCAAAAAGGTTCAGCATCAGATTGGAAGTGGACATGAAAATATCTAGATGCTCAAAATGCAATACAATAGTAAAACCCATCCTGAAAGAGAAAATCGCCGACAAAGTGGAGAAGAACACTCTTGCCCACTACGACGAGTTCTGGATGTGCCCGAAATGTGAACAGGTTTATTGGCAGGGAGCGCACTGGACGAGGATCGGGAAGATTCTGGAAAAAGCACAAGAGCTGCTGAGAACAAAATCTTGAACCAAGCCAAAAGCATGATTCTGAAAAGCCTTAATAGCAGAAGTTAGGAAGATATGCTTTAGGGTGTCTGCCGATTGAACATTCAGAAGCCTACTCATGAATTGTCAATCGAAGAAAACCTCAGATGGACGTTCAACCTATACCTGAACAATTTTCCAATGCTCTTCTTGCCAGTCTTCTTAGCGTCACTAGTCACGGGAGCCTTCAGCACCGTGCTGGCAACCTATACTCAGCACCTGCAGTCCCTCTTGACTGATCCTACCTCCATAGATTTGAATTTGGTTCTTGCTAGTCTGGGAGTGCTTTTGGTCGCAGCAATCATCGTAGGTTTGGTGTCGTGGGTAATAAGCACCATAGCTAACGGAACATGCGTTAAATGTGCTTCGGATATTATCGAGAAGGGTTCAGCAAGTCTGGAAGAGGCTTTTGGTTTCACGGTCCGCAAGCTTATTACGTTGCTTGCGGCCTCGTTTCTAGTTGGCGTGCTTTTGTTCATAGGTTTCTTGTTGCTGGTAGTGCCTGGAATAATATTTTCGATTATGTTTGCTTTGTTTGTTCCAGTCATAATAAACGAGAATGTTGGGGTTTTGGACAGCTTGTCGAGAAGTAAGCGGCTTGTGAATCATCGTTGGTTGATAACTTTTGTGCTGTTCCTGATAATTGGGATGGTTAACATCTTCGTGTCAGCAATTACCTTGTTCGTCACAAGTCCATTCGGCATCGTAGGCTCACTGATAAGCAGCATCATATCCTCTTTTGCTGCGCCCATACTTCCGATAGCACTGACTGTCTATTACTATTCCATGCTGGGAAGAGAGGAACAGCAACGGTTTACTTTGGCGCCTCCGCCATTCTAGAAAAAAAGAGACGTTTGGGAGATCACGCTTCTTTCAGGAGCCATTTTAGTGGAATATCTTGGAAGGTTTTGTCAGGCAGAGTTCTTCTGATGGTCATTGGCAGAATTCCTATTTCAAGCTCTTTCAAAGCTATGTCGATGGGGCTCGGAGAGCCTTCGGGCGCGTCGACCAGTATCGGTGCTCCCATCGATATTTGAAGCGCTCTGGCTCCCACTATTCTTGCTTTCTCGAAGCGAGTAAGCTTTGGCGGACCCACTATGATTCTTTTCTCTCTTTCAGACGTGTTCTAGTACTCCCCCATTCCCGGGTATCCGCCGCCCGGAGGCCCTCCACCACCTGGTGGCATTGGAGGAGTTTTTGTCTTGCCGGATGCGATTACGTCGTCGATCTTTAGAATCATCTGAGCAGCTTCAGTTGCGGACTTGATTATTTGCTTCTTCACGGACAGAGGTTCGAAGACTCCTGCTGCTTTCATGTCTTTTGCCTTGCCATCGTGAACCTCGATTCCTGCCCAAGTTTCTCCTTTCTCATGCCTTGATCTCAAGTCAGATAGGATGTCAATCGGGTCCAACCCGGCGTTTTCCGCGAGTGTCACAGGAATGATTTCGAGTGCTTCTGCAAAGCATCTTACGGCTAGTTGTTCTCTTCCTGGCAGGGTTTCCGCATACTTCCTGAGCGTCCGTGACATCTCAAGCTCTGGCGCGCCGCCTCCGGCCAAGATTTTGGGTTCTTCAAAGATGTCTCGAACCACGCATAGGGCATCGTGGATTGAGCGTTCTGATTCGTCGATGACGCGGTCTGTTGCTCCTCTGATTAGGATGGTAACGGCTTTGGGGTGTTTGCAGCCTTCTATGAAGGTCATTTTGTCCTCGCCTACCTTTCGCTCTTCAACGAGGTCAGCGTATCCTAGGTCTGATGCGGTTATGGCGTCGAGGTTTGTGACTATTTTTCCGCCTGTGGCTTTTGCTAATTTCTCCATGTCTGATTTTTTGATACGTCTGATTGCCAGGATTTGTTTTCTAGCCATGAAGTGCTGAACCATATCGTCGACGCCTTTCTGGCATAGAACGACATTCGCGCCTGCAGCCACCAGCCTGTCAGCCATTTGGCGCATCATATCCTCTTCCTGCTTGAGGAATGCTTCTATCTGCTCTGGGCTTTCGATGTTGATCTTAGCATCGAACTCGGTCTTCTCGATTTCGAGTGCGGCGTCGAGCAGGGCTATTTTGGCTTTTTCTATGCGTTTGGGCATTCCTGAGTGCGAAACATCTTTGTCCAAGACTATGCCTTGAATGAATTTTGTTTCTTTGGTGGATTCGCCGGGTTTCTTCTCTACTTTCACGTCTTCCAGATCTACTTTGTATTTGCTGCCTTCTTTTTCGGCTACGGCCATTATTGACTTGACGGCTATGTCGGCGAGGTATTCACGATAGTCTGCGACAAGTTTGCTTGCCATGGAAGTCATGGCTGCTTTCTTGGCGTATTCTTCGATGTTTGGGGTTGCTGACATGGCGATTTTTTCTAGGGTTTCTAAGGCTTTTTCTGCGGCTTTTTTGTAGCCGTCAATGATTATGGTTGGATGAACGTTTTTGTCGACTAGTTCCTCTGCCTTGCTGAGTAGTTCTCCGGACACTATTACGGCTGTTGTTGTTCCGTCGCCTGCTTCGTTGTCTTGGGTTTTTGCGACTTCAACCATCATTTTGGCTGCTGGGTGTTGTATGTCCATCTCGTCGAGTATGGTGCGTCCGTCGCTCGTGATTGTTACGTCGCCGAAGCTGTCAACGAGCATTTTGTCCATGCCTTTTGGTCCCAAAGCGCTTTTGACTGTTTCAGCAACTATTTTCGCAGCTGCTATGTTGGTATGCTGCGTTTCTCTTCCACGAGAACGGTTTGAACCTTCTTTCAATACTAAAACTGGCACACCGCCAGCTGATTGTTGTGATAACGACAAACCTAGATTAACCTCCTTTCGTGCGGAACAATGAAAATTAGCTTGTGAATATAAGTCTTTCTAAAGCGACACACGGAAAACTAGAATCTCAAGTACTGACTTGCCATCGAATCAACTTGTGATGGTTTGAGCATGGTTTTCAAACCTGAGCCAGTCAGAATAATCACGGTGTTGCCGTCTTCGGAAGTCTTTCTGCCGGATGCTTGCTTCTTGTATGCGGCGTAGGCAACCGCTGAGCTTGGCTCTACGAAAAAGCCCTTGCTAGCAAGCTCTTTGAAAGCGCTGACAATCTCGTTTTCCTCAACAGTCACTGCATCGCCTTTCGCATCCTTCAGACACTTTACCATGAGGTCGAGCAATGGCGGTTTCACGCTTACTAGGGCGTCGGCAATTGAGATTATCTTCTTCGGTGGGTCGTAACGAAGGTTCCTGAATCGGTGATAGAGCGGGGAGACTTGGCTTGTCTGGCACGCCACTATTCTTGGCATGGCTTCTATCGCGTTTGACTCGACCAAGTGCTTGAATCCGCTTAGTACGCCCAAGAGCAGGGTTCCTGCTGAAACCGGCAGGTAGATGTGTTCGGGGGCGCGCCAACCGAACTGTTCTGCAATCTCGTATGAAAGGGTTCTTATGCCGTCTCTGAACAAGGGATGAAGAATGTGCCCAACGTAGTACTTTTTTCTCTCGGCTTTCTGTGCTTCCTCTGCAACTTGATTCCTTGAGCCGGCGACTTTGGTGACTTCGGCGCCGTAGAATTGGATTTGGTTGAGTTTTGGTCCTGACACGTTCTCTGGGACATAGATTCTGGCTTTTAGTCCAGCGCGGGCAGCATACGCTGCCATTGAAGCTCCGGCGTTGCCTGAAGAATCTTCGGAGATGCAGCCTCCCGTTTGCTTCAGCTGCTCTTGTATGGTGGAGATGAGTACCGCTGAGCCTCGGTCCTTAAAGGAGCCTGTGGGGTTCAAGCTTTCAAGCTTGAAGTATACGTTGTTTGAATACTTGATGAGGGGTGTCCAGCCTTCGCCTAGGGTTATGACTTCAGACTCTTTTATGTATGGGAAGAAGTTTGCGTAGCGCCAGACTGTGTGGTTGTATGGTCGGGTTTTCTGGGTTTCGAAGTGTTGGTTGAGTTGGACTTCTAGAGGCTGACCGCATGAAGGGCACTTGTAGGCAAGCAAGCTGCGAGGGGATTGTCCGCATTTCGAGCATTTGACTTGGTAGTCCGTGGCTGTGGCTCCGTGGAGTCTTGATGAATGGCTCTAGTATTTAGCTTTAAACGTGGCGGAGCGTGTGGGAAACTATTTATATTGTTTTTGAACGGTCTTAATTCGCGGATTGCAGTTTGGGGTTGGATGGTTTGAAGAGGATCATTGTTTGTTTGAAGCAGGCGATAGACGTTTCACAGTTAAAGGTTGATCCTGCTACTAGACAGTTGATCACGGCAGCCGCACCTAAGAAGATCAGCGATTTCGACAAGAACGCGCTGGAAGAAGCAACAAAGATCAAGGAGAAAACAGGCAATGCAGAGCTATGCACGTTGACTGTGACTTCTGAGGACGCGAAGACTGTTTTGAGAGAAGCGTTGGCGATGGGTGCAGACAAGGCATACGTTGTGAATGATACTGGTCTCAGGAATGTTGACACGTTTGGCACGGCTTATGTCTTGGCTGAAGCCATCAAGAAAATTGGCGAATACGACTTGATCTTGTGCGGAGAAACGTCCTTGGATAGTTTTTCCGGGCTTGTTGGTGCTAGGTTGGCTGAGCTGCTGGGTTTGCCGTTGGTGAGTTCGGTTAGGAAGCTTTCTGTGGAAGGCGATGCAGTGACTGCGGAAAGAAGCTTGGAAGAATCTATTGAAGCTGTCAAAGCGAAGATGCCTTGTTTGGTGTCGGTTACGCGGGAGATTAATCAGCCGAGGATTCCGTCTTTGATGATGATTATGAAGGCTTCCAAGAAGGAGATCGTGAATTGGACACTAGCTGATTTGAACGTTCAGAAGGAGAAGCTGGCTTCAAAGATTGAGTTGGTTGAGGTTTTGGCTCCTAAGACGGAGCGCAAGAAGATCAGAATTACTGGCGAAAGCGTTCAGGAGATCGCGGAGAAGTTGGCGAAGGCGTTGATTCAGGAAGGCGTTGTGAAAAGGTGATCGAGCATGAGCGGGAATAGGGCGATAGGGGTTTATTCGGAAAAGTATGACTTGATGTTGGAGATGCTTGGCAAGGGTCGCGAGCTTGCGGATAAGCAGCAAGTGGAGCTTGTTGCTGTTTTGATCGGATACAATGTTGCGGATAAGACAAGTGAGTTGATGAAGTATGGGGCGGACAAGGTTTATTTGGCTGATGATCCGACGTTGGAGCGTTTTCAGGCTGAAGCGTACTTGGGCATTCTTCACAGTCTGGCTGTAGATTATGAGCCTGAAACCGTGATGATTGGTTCGACAAGAAACGGGAAACCTCTTGCGGCTAGGCTTGCGACACGTCTTGATGCGGGCTGTGTACCTGACTGCACTAGGCTCGGCGTTGACGAGAAGGGAAGACTGGTTGGTGAAAGAATAGCTTATGGAGGGAACGCTACCGCAAAGATAGCCTTTACGAAGAAGCCGCAGATAGTGACTGTGCCTCAGAGAGCTTTTGACAAGCCTTCGCCGAAGGATCGCAGCGGGCAGGTTGTGAAGGTGGATGTGAAGGTTGATGCGGCTCGAACTGAGGTTGTTGACGTGAAGCCTCTTGAAACTTCGAACGTGAGGATTGAAGAGGCTGAGGTTATTGTTAGTTGTGGACGTGGTTTGGAGAAGAAGGAAGATAGGGCTTTGCTGGATGAGCTTGCCGTAGTCTTAGGCGGTCAGGTGGGTTCTTCAAGGCCGTTGGCTGAGGACAGGAAGTGGTTTACGGAGTGGGTTGGTTTGTCCGGGCATAAGGTGAAGCCGAAGCTCTACATTGCATGCGGCATTTCTGGCGTGATTCAGCACGTGGCAGGAATACGTGATTCAAAGGTGATTGTTGCCATAAACAAGGATGAGCAAGCACCGATATTCGAGATTGCGGATTATGGTGTGGTTGGCAACCTTTACGAGATATTGCCAGCACTGAAGGAAGCCATCAAAAAACAACTGCAATAAGACACCGCACACTTTCGCTGAAAAGAACGTATCCTTCAGTATGTAGATTGGGCTTCTGTTGAAGCCCAGTCATTCTGAGCGCATTTCATGGAGCTTCGAATGGTTGGGCCTAACCTTTCATTGGTCCACCTATGGCGAAGATGCCGCTTATTCTGTCATTCAGTGTTTTCCCGTGGCGCATTCGGATGCTTTTTGAGTACTGTTCGAAGCCGAGTTTTTGTAGTATTTCGATTGCGGTCTTGTTTGGGGCTGGCGTTCCGATGAAGATTTTTGATTCTGGTTCTGTCGCGGATAGGCACTTTAATAGAAGGTTTTTTGCAGCTTCAGGGTTTTCTGGCTTGCACCCCCATGGACCTAGCTTGTAGCCGAATTCTGCCCTTCGGCACATAACGTAGCCTTCGACGCCGGAAGCTCCGTGTGAGACGAAGCACAGTTCAGGGTAGTCTTGAAAGAGTTTGTTGAGGACTTTGGAGCGGTCTGCTCCGAAGTACTTCTGGTCGAACATCGCGACCTCTGCAATCTCATTGGCTGTCATTTGTTTCACATTTCTGTCTTTGGCAGAATCATATGTCCGGCTGGTTCCCACCAGTCTTAGGGAGTCGTATTCGTCTGTGAAGCCCAGTTTTCGGTAGAGATTGGCGATTTCGGGAACAGCTTCAAGCTTCACGGTTTGGACACGCTTGCTACGCAAATAATCTAGTGCCTTCTTCATCAGCAAAGTGGCTATGCCTCTGTTTCGATATTCAGCCTTGACTATGACGTAGCCGATCCATGCCAACGACGCATAGCTTATGGAGAAAATGTGACCGGCACGTTCCCGGTTGACTTCAGCCATAAAACAGCCCTGAGGCCCATAATCCAACATCCGCTCAGCATCTTCGCGCCTGTCATTCCACTCCCCGATCACTAGCATTTCATAGGCAAAATCCAAATCTCCCTGTTCAAACTCGCGAACAATAACGTTGCCCAATTTGCACACCTTCCCCAAAACAGTCTAATAGACTTGTTTGTCTTCTTTGTTTGTATGCTTTGCCTACCGCTTTGAAAATAGACAAACTGAAAAACGCGACCGAAAGGATGACAAACAGTATTTACCTGCCTCAAATATCCCGTCTATCAGCTTTTTCCTTTCTCTTCACAAAAATCACGAAATGCCAAGTTAGCGATAAGTCTAAGAAAGTATGATGAAGCAAATCACATTTTTTCTAACGGACGGTGAATGGAAGGAACTCGTAGACACTGTCAGACATGAGTCTGGCGAGGCAATGAGCGAGGAAGAAATCGAACGAAAAATGCGAGATGACATGACCGCTTTTATCCAATCAACCTATATTCATAGTCTTGGAGTCTAGAGCGCGCCTTGGGGTAAAGTTTTATCCAGCCAACCAAAAAAAGAGGATGAAGGTAGTTCAGGTTGGGTTCTACTCTTTGGCTTCTACTATCTTTGCGATGGGAGCGTTCTTCTTCACTGATTCGATTCCGCTTACACATGCTTCCTTTGATGAGTAGGCTTCGCTTGCTGCTATCTTCTCTCCATTGGCTGCTACTAGGCGGAACCTGAACTTCCCAGCCTTGTCTTTGAACCATTCAAACTTTGGTTCTGGCAAACATATCACCTGACCGATTCTATCAACAGAACCTACTAAAAAGTGCTTCGATTAAGCGCAAGCTGCATTCAGGAAGTGTACAAAGGAAAGAAATGGGTTGAGATGGTCAAGAGATGATTTGGTCAGAGTTTCTTTTTTACTTTTTTGGCAGTCTCTTCTGCTTCTTTTGCTCCTTTCTTTCCCAGAGCCACGCCTTCTTTTCCAACTTTTTCAGCCGCCTGACCAGTCTTCTTTGCGGCTTCCTCAGCCTTCTCTTTAGCTTTCTTCAAAAGCCCCATTCTTACCACGATTCTACAGTGGTTCTTCACGTATTTCTGATTTTCGAACGCTATTCTGTAAGACAAGCAAGAAGTTTGGGTTTGGGGGTAAAGTTTTACCCCAAACCCCACTACGACTGCCTGTCCTATTTCACTTCGCGCGCGCTGGAGCACCACTAAAAAGGCTTGTTTCTG
>JBGOYR010000031.1:0-9562 GCA_041479765.1 Bathyarchaeia archaeon
AAAGAACGATTGTTGGTATAAGGACATTCAAGACCACGTTTACGAGCAGCACATCCAGATCAACTGCCAATCTTCAACATTTCCCCCTAAGCTCTTCTTCATATCGTTAACATGTCTTTATAATGCTTATGACTGCTTCTAGCTTGGTTCCTTTCGTCTCCAGCAACTGTCCCTTATACTTGGTCCTCATAAACCACCTTTGTCATTTTTCGAGTCAAGCTTAACCCAACGAAGCCAAAGCCATTATCGCAAACGGTGCCATGATACTCAGCGCGAATCCGCTTGAAAACGCCGTTATCAACGCTTCAGTGCCACTGTAACGCACAATAACTGGCAATGTTGTGTCCATGGTTGTGGCTCCTCCAAACGCCACAGGAACATACTTACCAGCCTTGAACGTTATCGAAACGGTCATTATGGTGAGCAGTTCTCTAAGAAAATTTACCACAAACCCTAGCGCACCCCACTCTGCACCCAAAAGCTGTCCAACCAAAGGCCCTGCCAACGTGTACCAGCCGAAACCAGCGCTGACTGCCATTGTTCCAACAGCATTAATTCCCAGAATTAATCCGCCAACCAGTCCCCCCAGAACGCTGCCCAATCCGATCGCAAGCGGAACCACCAAGATTCTCAACCCGATTCGTCGCATCTCAGCAATAGCTTCCCTATCCATGCTGAACGAAACACCCATTACAAAAAGTAGCAGCATCAGCGCCCCATTGAAGGCATAGTCCGAAATCCAAGTGTTCTCGATCACTCTTGCCCAGTTGTTGTTTAGATAGCCGGCGATGCTACCGACCAAGAGAACAGCAACTACGTATTTTATCAATCCAGCTTCACCATCTTGCCAGCTGCCTTCACGAACAACACGCTGAATCCCACCGCAAATAGCAGAATCACCGTAGCGCTAAGCCCGACCTTCGGCAAAGAGTTTAACAGCTCATTGTTCGAGCCCAAGCTGAAGCCTAAAGAAAAAATCAAGAGCAATATGATGCCAAACGTCGCTCGGGTGAGGTTGACTCTTTTCTTTTTGCGCAAAACATAACCCAAGACTATGCCTGCAATCAATGCGACGACAAGATTAAGCACGCCTCAACACCGAACCAGATTGACCAGCATTTTTCTCCACTTATTCTAACCTTTCTCAAGCAATATGCATGCTTATAAGTTAAGCCGCGCACAGGCAAAACATGCTAGACAAAATCGCGGTTGCCATTTTTCTTCTTGTGTGTTTGGGATTTCATGCACTCATCAACTTGCACAACATCCTACTAGTCCATAGACCAAGAAACGTCACAAGATTCCGTTCCAAAGCCGAAACACCTTCAGACATTGCAGTAATTCTGGGCGGTTTGGGCACGCTGGTTTACTTTCTAGAGATAGGGACGTATTCACTCGTTGTGTTGATCAATCCCTTTTCGTCAGACAGCTTCTTTTTCCCGCTGCAATATCCTTTCATGCTTCTCCTGCAAATTCTAGGATTGGCTTTCACTTCAGCCGGCTTCTTCATCTTCAACTGGAGCGTCATCATCCGAGGCAGATACGCAGTCTCATGGAATATGCCGGAAGACCACAAACTCATCACAACAGGTCCATATCACTACGTACGTCATCCTTCTTACCTAGGTTTCTTTCTTATGTTTATCGGCCTGCCACTTCTTCTATCAAACCCCTTCTCGTTGATTCCACTAGTCGCGATTCCGGGTTACTATAGGGCTACTGTTCATGAAGAGAGGCTTCTCATAGAACGTTTTGGCAACGAATATCTAGAGTATCAGAAGAGAACAGGACGATTTTTCCCGAAGCTTCAGCGTACCCGCTGAAGACTGTCGAAAGAAACTGAAAGATGGAAACGAGCGAAGCCAGTTTCCAGACGAAGCCTAGGCTTCTTCGAAGAACTCTTGCGCTCTTGGCGGTACTGGGTTTAGTCCTCTGCGTTCGCGTATCTTCGCGATCACTTCGGCCTGCATTTGCTCAGGAACTGGTGCCCATCGGCTGAACTGTGTCGCCCAGAACGCTCTGCCTTCAGTTGAGGACCGCAGTTCTTCGGCAATGCCAAAAGATTCAGCCACTGGTAATTCAGCCTTGACAATCATCATGTCTTCATCATTAGTCATGTCTAGGATTTTGCCGCGGCGCTTCTGCACAATCGCGATAATGTTGCTCACGAAGCTATTTGGAACCTTGCATTCAAGGCTTATCAGCGGCTCCAACAGCTTCGGATCACTCAACAAGAAGATGCACCAGATCGGACGCCAAGTCATGGGCAGAATCTGTGCCGGTCCACGATGCACTGGGTCCTCGTGAACTGTAACGTCTTCCAAGTTGACCTTCAGCCCGTACGCTGGTTCTTTCGCCAACACTGAAGTATTTACGGCTTCCCGGAAACCTGACTTCACATGGTCCATGATCTCGTCCACGTATTGCCTTCCCTTAATTCTGTTCACCAGAATGTTGTTGCCTTCGATGGCAACGGCATTGCGGGCGTCATCGGTTTCCCAGCCAAATGCCTTAAGAGCTTTCTGCCTACCTTCACGGGTGTGCATCTCTGAGATCTTTCCAACTCTAATAGCTTCAATCACTTCTTCCGGAAGCTTTTCCATAGTCACCCAGAGCTTGCTGTGCTTGTTTGGACTCTTGCCCATTACTGCTGGACCCTTGTAATCGTGGCTGATTGTCTCACGGTAAATGACGATCGGCTCGCTAGTCTTGACTTTCAGACCGGCTTCTTGCATTCGGTACGCCGTGATCTCCAGGTGCAGCTCACCCATGCCGCTCAAAAGGTATTCACCGCTTTCCTTGTTAATCACGAAGTGCAAATTGGGGTCTTCAGTTGTCAATTTATGCATGACTTTATCGAAGAGCGGAAGGTCTTTGACATCCGCTGGCTCAACCGCAACCGTAACGACTGGGTCTGAAACGTACTTCAAACCCTCAAATGACTGTGTGTCGGAGCCTTCTTCCGCAACAGTTTCGCCAACGTGAATTGCCGGCAATCCTGAAAGTGCAGCGATATTTCCTGCCGGAACCCTGTCAATTATGATTCTGTCGGCAGCCATGCTCATGTAAACCTGCTGGATGGTGCCTTTCTGCCTGCTGGTAATTAGCTGAACAACCTTGCCCTTCTCCACCGTACCGCTGAATACACGCCCGATCGCAATGACGCCGCTGTGAGGATCAACCTCAATCGTGGAAACACACATCAGAACGGGTCCGCTTGGGTCAACCTTTGCCATTGCCTTGCCAACTGCACTGTTCGGGTCTCCAGGCCAGATCTGGCTCTGCCTGTACGGCTGCGCCTGAAACGGGTTAGGCAAGTGCTCACAGAACATGTCCAATATAGGCTCGTAAACTGGCGCTTTCTTGCTTAGAGCTTCAACTTTTCTGTCAATCTCGTCCTTTTCTCCTTGATAAGCGTCAATGATCTCCTTGAACGTCACGCCTTTTGCCTTCATGTGTACCAAGTTCAGTCCCCATTTGTGAAGGGCTGAACCAAACGCCACCGACCCGTCTTCAACCTTAACTTGCCAGTCCTTCTTGTGCTCAGCAGGCGCATACTTCTCAATGAGACCGTTCACCCTCGTGATGATCTTTGCAAACTTGCGCTGAATATCCTCAGGCGTCAACTTGATCTCCTTAATGAGCCTATCAACCTTGTTGATGAAAAGAATCGGCTTAACCCTCTCACGCAGAGCCTGCATCAGCACTGTCTCAGTCTGAGTCATCGGACCCTCAACAGCGTCAACCACCACAAGCGCTCCGTCTACGGCTCTCAAGCTTCTGGTCACAGCGCCGCTGAAGTCAATGTGTCCTGGCGTGTCAATGAGATTAATAAGATAATCTTGACCTTTGAAAACATGAGCCAAGCTAATGTTCGAGGCGAAAACGGTCATCTGCCTCTTCTGCTCAAGCTCCCACGAGTCAAGCACAAGCTGCTGCCCAGCCCTCTGCGCACTGATAATGCCTGCAGCAGCAAGAAGGCTATCAGAAAGCGTAGTCTTCCCATGATCCACATGAGCGATAATGCTCGTATTCCTAATCATCTCAGGAAAATTCATCAACTTCTGAATCTCTTCAACCTGCCTATAACGAACCATAACAAACCTTTCCTAACCTAACAAAACACTCCCACGATATTTGCGCAAAGCAAACCTAATCTCGACTTGACTGAACATTCTCGACCTTGTCCGTCCGAAATGAGCTACATGGAAGTGAAAAATGTCACCTATTAACTTTTTGATACAATGCTTAGGCTGCTTTTAGCTCCCAAGGCGGAATCACCGGGTTGCGTCAGGTTCATCATTCCATGAGTTGGACTAGTTTGTCAGCGTTTTCTTTGTCTACGTAGAAGCCTTTTCTTGAGAGGTTCTTCTGGCCTAGGAGCATGCGGAGGTTGTTCAAAGGTATGGGTTTGGCTGCGACGTGCAGGTTCTTGAAACGTATGAAGGAAATGTGATGGCTGTCTCTGACGAACTCATCGTAATGCTCTTTCAGGCTGAGAACAGATTCTCGTCCATGTTGCTTCCACATTTCCTCGGGTTCTCCGAGGATACGTTCTATGAACTCTGCGTAACCTGCCATTTCGCCAACGGGTTTAGTAACATAGAAGAGCAATACGGACGCTTCCTTTGGCGGTGCCGCCCCCAACCGTATGTAAGATTGTGTTTGGATTCCTCTGTTGTTCTTGCGGAGGAATTCCTGCCACCACTTTTCTTGGATCATGATCACGAAAGCGTATTTTCCACTGTTCATTTAACCACTTTCTCATCAATATCATTATCTAGAGAATTTAAACTTTGCCAAGCATCAAGAGAACCTTCAACCAGTCCGATTGGTTTAAAAGTCACCCTCTTCCATTGTAGCGGAAGCAAAACATCGGTGATCGAAACAAACACGGTTCAGAAGTCATTGATTTCATTACAAGTTGAGGATTGAGATGTATATTCCCGGAAAAGTCTTGGTGCAGACAAACACACTTTCTGCGAGTGTTTTCCTAGCGAAGCTCACAGCATGGGTCATCTGTCCGAAGAGGCCGTAGCTTTTCCGAAGCTCGGCAGAGTTTTAGGACGTGTTCTGTTTGAAAGACATTGTTCGTTTGCACGTCAAAGACGTTTTTAAGGCATTGGAAACTTCCGAGATGGGCCTTTCAGGCGAGGAAGCCGCAAGAAGACTTGCCAAATATGGCCTTAACACGTTGGTTGAGAGGAAACAAGTGTTCATAGTCTACAAGTTCCTGGGTCATCTTAAGGATTTGTTTGGCGTTCTCCTGCTTTTTGCCAGTTTGCTTGCCGCGTTTGGTGGTATGATAGAGCTTGGTTTCATAATTCTGGCGGTGGTGCTTGTTAACGCGATTTTCAGCCTTTTTCAGGAATGGCGAGCTGAAAAGGCGATGGAAACTCTCAAGAAGTGGATGCCTGAATACGCTAAAGTCATTCGGGACGGAGAGTTGAAAAAGATACTTGTGAAGGAACTCGTTCCTGGCGACATTATTGTCTTGGAGGAAGGAGACCGCGTTCCAGCAGACGCACGTCTGGTCGAAGCTTACGATTTGTGGACTAACAATGTGCCATTGACTGGTGAATCTGAACCGCAAACAAGAACTGCAAACCCAACTAACTCTGCTGACGCATCGTATCTCGACGTGCCAAATCTTGTCTTCATGAGCACTAGCGTGGCTAGGGGGAACGGCAAGGCAGTGGTATTCGCGTCCGGCATGAACACAAAATTCGGTGAAATCGCTGGCTTAACTCAAGAAATAGCAGAAGAACCAAGCCCCCTTCAAAAGGAGATCGCGCACACAGCTAAGTACGACTTCATTCTAGCCGTAACCGTGGGCATTGTCTTCTTCACAGTGGGTTTCGTCTGGCTTCACGTAAGTCTCTACGAAAGCATCCTATTCATGATCGGCGTCATGGTTGCATGTGTTCCAGAAGGGTTACAGGTCACGGTCTCAAGCGCGCTTGCGATAAACGTTCTCAAGATGGTCAAAGAAAACGTTCTCGTGAAACGGCTCTCTGCAGTCCAAACACTCGGCAGCGTCACTGTGATCTGTACTGACAAAACGGGAACGATTACAAAAGGCGAGATGACGGTCACAAGACTTTGGGTGCCGGATAAGATCATAGAAGTCTCAGGCATCGGCTACACTCCAGTTGGTGAATTCACTTCGGATGGCAGAGCCTTGGATGAGAAGGAACATGCCTTCGAGAGGCTTCTTGAAATCTCCGCGTTGTGCAATAGTGCAAAGGTCGACCCGCCATCTGACCGAAACAAGACTTGGGACGTCATCGGCGACCCGACAGACGGTGCCCTGCTTGTTGCAGCATTGAAGCACGGGTTGAACACAGACAGTTTGATTGCCCAGAAACCAATAGTCTACATGATGCCATTTGACTCCAAAAGAAAAAGGATGACAACGATCCACAAACACAATGGCGAATGCTATCCTTACTCGAAAGGAGCGCCAAGAAGCATCCTTTCCATATGCAATCGAATAGCCATAAACGGCAACGTTGAGGGTCTCACTGAGGAGCGTCTTCGTTCTGTTGAAGCTAAGATCAGAGAATTCGCGACCGAAGGCCTGCGTGTGATCGCTGTAGCCTACTCAGACTCACCGGCATATCGACCTTTCAGAGCTAGAGATGTTGAGCATAACATGATTCTGGTTGGCCTGACAGCCCTGAAAGATCCCCCCCGCCCAGAAGTCAAACAGGCGGTAGCGCTTGCTGAGAAGGCAGGAATAAAGATCGTGATAATAACTGGTGATTATGGTCCTACGGCCCAGACGATTGCGGAAGAAGTGGGAATTGTGGAAGAAGGAGACTGC
Organism: Bathyarchaeia archaeon; assembly: GCA_041479765.1. Classification (GTDB taxonomy): domain Archaea; phylum Thermoproteota; class Bathyarchaeia; order Bathyarchaeales; family Bathycorpusculaceae; genus DATKKK01. Next base: position 6,827 of record JBGOYR010000031.1, read on the forward strand.
CGCGTAATACGTGGCGTCGACTTGGAGTCGATAAGCGATCAAGCCATCGTGGAGGAAGTCAGAAAGGGAAGCATCATTTTCGCTCGTGTTTCTCCTGAACAGAAGCTTCGAATTGTCAAGACCCTCAAGCAGAACGGCGAAGTCGTAGCTGTTACTGGCGACGGAGCAAACGATGCGCCTTCATTGAAAGAGGCGGACATAGGCATTGCGATGGGCGTCTCTGGGACCGACGTGGCTAGGGAAGCTTCAGACATGATCTTACTTGACGACAGTTTCGCTTCAATAGTGAAAGCCGTGGAATCTGGACGGACAATCTATGAAAACTTGAGAAAGTTCATCGTGTACGTTTTCTCGCACAACTGGGCCGAACTCATCCCCTATGTGCTCTATGTATCTCTGGGCATACCTCTTCCGCTTCTGGTCGTTCAGGTTCTAGCAATAGACTTAGGCATTGACGTCATTCCTTCGTTAGCCTTGAGCCGCGAACCTCCAGAGAAAGGCATAATGCAGGAGCCACCAAGAAGCGTCACAGAACGACTGTTCAGCCCCAAGACGTTCCTACGGTCCCTCTACATAGGAATGATAATCGCTACAGGTGCCACGATAGGATGCTTAACTACATGGATAGCTGGCGGATGGCACTGGGGCATGCCCTTGGACCCGCGTGATCCACTCTATATAAAGGGCACAACCATGACCTTCGCCGGGATCGTAGTCGCCCAAATCGGAAACGTTCTAGCCTGCAGAACAAGTAAAACCTCGCTTTTCAAGACAAGCCTCAAAAACAATAAGTGGATTTGGATGGGAATAGCTGCTCAGGTCTCAATAATATCCTTCCTAGTTTACGTTCCCTGGATGCAGAGCTTTTTCGGCACAACCGCACTGGGGTTACTTGACTGGGCGTTCTTGGCATCGTTGGCCTGTGTCGTGGTTTTCGCTGAAGAGATTAGGAAATGGTTCTCAAGAAGGCTGTCTGCCAGATGATCGCTATCCTGTTCAGGCGCCAAGTTTTTATGAACTAGCCCCCAATTTGTCGCTGATGTGGGGCAAAGAGTTCTTCTTGGGTCGCTACAGCGAACTAGGATGGAAATATGAGACTGTTGAGTCAAAGCAGGCGATAAGAGTAAACTCCATGAACATCGACAAGGACAAGCTGGTGAAACGACTAGGCTCGCGGGGAGTGAGGGTTCGAAAGATCCCGTTTCTTGATGACGGTTACTGGGTTAGTGAGTCTAAATTCTCATTGGGTGCAACTTCCGAATATCTTCTTGGTCTATACTCGATCCAAGAGGCAGCCGCACAAATCCCAGCAGCACTTTTCACAGCACTAAAAGGGAAAACAGTGCTAGATGCATGCGCTGCTCCTGGCGGAAAAACAGTTCAGCTTGCCCAACTAATGCAGAACACGGGTGCCATAATTGCCTTAGACATCGATAAGCACAGACTGGTTGCTTTGTCAAACCAGTTGGAGCGCTGCCACGTCGAGAACACCGCTGTCTACCTTGCGGACGCAAGGCACGCGTCGCAACTGAATTTGAAGCTTGACTGCATACTCTTGGACGTACCTTGTTCAGGCAACTTCACAACAGACAAAGAGTGGTTTGGCAGAAGGACTCTCAAGGATGTGGAAAGAAACGCTGCTCTTCAAAAGGAAATACTGAGAGAAGCCGTCAAAACATTGAAAGCTGACGGCGAAATCGTCTACTCAACGTGTTCATTAGAGCCGGAAGAAGATGAAATGAACATTGACTGGGCAACAAATGAATTGAATGTTCAAGTTGAACAAATCGATTGCTACGGACAGAAAGGTTTGACAGACGTCTTTGGCAAGAAACTGGACAGCGCGGTGGTCAACTGTAAGCGGATTTGGCCCGGACCGACGCAAGGTTTCTTTGTCTGCAAGCTGAAGAAAAGAGGTTCTGCATGATTAAGCCGATAAATGATTTCGCAGGGCGCCTTAACACTGAGATCAGTCTAGATGAAAACATGGTAGTCAAGAAACAGGACAGACACTTCCTGCTGAACACAACTTTGAAGAGACTGATCACGAAGGATTTCTATTATGCTGGAACCTATCTTGGGAAAACCAAGAACGGCAGGTTTTTTCCAAGTTTCAGTCTCCTGACACTGATGGCTCGGACTAACGCAAACAAGACAGTGGTTGACAGGAAGACTGAGTGGTTGTTCATTTGTGGCCGAGACATCTTCAGAGAAGGAATAGTCAGGATGATCGGTGCAAAGAAAAGAGGTGATTACACATTGATCCTGAATGAGTATGACGAATGTCTCGGGTTCGGCAGACTGACGCATAACCTAGATGAAGACAAAGCCGGTGTTCTTGTGAGGAACATTTCTGATGTTGGCGACTTTCTGAGAAGAGAAAGATAGCCCACTCACCTGGATTTCGCAGGTGGTTTCTGAATTCATAAAGATTTAGACTCCGAACGCAAGAAGTTTCGTAGCATGAACAATAAGCTGTTGCTAGTCGTGACTCTGACTATCGTTTTAGCGAGTCTGTGAAATTTCTCGCTCACTGTTCGGGTAGTCATGGCAAATGGCACGATTTACGTCAGGGCTGACGGAAGCATCGATTCGCCAACTGCGGCTATCTCAACTGCTGGCAACATCACTTATGTGTTCACCGGAGACTTTAACGATTCCATCGTTATCGAACGGGACAACATTCTGGTTGATGGGGCAGGTTTCAAGGTTCAAGGCAATGGAACCGGGAAGGGA
>JBGOYR010000032.1:0-9379 GCA_041479765.1 Bathyarchaeia archaeon
CTGTTCCTCTTTCTTCTTTTCTTCTCCGGGTCTGATCAAACCGAACGATTCCAATATCTTTTTGGTTTCATCCCCAGCGGATTCCAGCCCTGACAAATCGACGTTCAAACCCAGATACTTATCCAAAGCTACCAAAGCATGACGAGTGCCGTTTACGTCTGGGTAGTTGCCTAGTGTCTCAACCAGTAGCGAGAAACCTTTGATTCCTCTGACCTTGCCAAGCCCGACCAACAAGCCGGCAATTCCGAATATTTGCCCAACCATCACCTTTATTCCGAGTTTCAGGACTCCGTCAAGCGTTTCATGGTCCGTGGCAGCGCAGAAAAGTTGAGGAGGCGTTCTCATCTCTTCCTGTCTAAAGCCTCCCAACGTCACAAGAAAACCGCATCCCAACCCCTGAGCGATATCAAGCACCTTTCCACAAAGTTCATACTGACCAAAGGTAGTCAGAGCTTGCGTGTTGCCGTACCAGATCACCAAGTCACGGACACCTTTTGTCGGGCTTTTCCAGTAGTACAGTTCATTCACTGGAGAGCGGGTGCTCCCGGTTTCAGTCGTCACGGCTAGGTCTTGGAAGGCGGCGCAGTGAATCTCAGCGAAACGTTTCGCCTTCAGCTCGTGAATAAGGTGTAATGTGGCAATGTTGGCCACAAAGCCTATTCCCGGCAAGCCTTCAATCAGAACCGGATTGTTCAGCTTTGGTTCTTCAAAGATTTCGATGGCAACGACCATGGTTTTCGCCTTCCTGAATGAATGACGATAGTTAGAAGGGAAATGGTGATATAAGGATATTTAATGAGTCTCTCGAATCGTGTTCGCCATGCTTCGGAGAAACAAAGCTTGGTCGCGATGAGTGCTTTATATTTTGTATAACAGTCAGTCCTGTGGTTTAGAGGTAGATGCGTTTGGATCTAGCCAAGACATGTTTTGTGAGAAACTTTGGATAGAGGAAGATGACAGGTGCCGGAGTAAACGGCAAGAATGCTCTCGCTGCTGTCGTAGATGATCAATACTATACCATCGGGGACGCGTACACTCACATGGGCTGCGAGCTTTCAGACGGCATGCTTAACGGCGAAAATGTAACGTGCCCATGCCACGGGTCAGTTTTCAACGTTAGGGCTGAAGCCCTGTGAAGGGGCGGCAAAGAAGTCAACACCGGTGCTCGAAGTGAAAGTCGAAGGAGACGAAATCCTCATCAACTTCTAGAAATATTGCTTTTGCCAGCCTAGGCGACAGGCACGTTTCTGCATTGCTTAATCAATGACTAGTCGTTCTAGTTGAAACTGATTAGTTTCGTTTTCTCTAGGTCTTTCAGGAATTTCAGTACATGTTCGGCGTTGGTCGGGGTGTATTCAGCCGAGATGGCTTTGATGATTTCGTGGGCGTTGCGTTTTCCGTTCATGAAGTTAAGGATTTCGGGCATTTTCTTGCTGAATTCGGCGTCTTTTTCGTCGATTTCCGTGTACCACTCATATTCTTCTTCGCCTAGGAGCTTCTTGAAGCGGTCTCCGCTGAGGGTGCCTTTGAACAAGCGTCGCGGAACGAGCTTTCTTGCTTCCTGTTCAGCCTGTGTTTCCTCAGGTTGGCTGGGAAGCTTTACAGCTGATGTCTTCGCTATGAAGTTGAGGGCTTCTTCGATTTTTGTGGTTTCACGCTTGCCTAGGTTGGCGATGTCTTCGCATTGCTTGTCGAGGAAGACGGTTAGTTCTGGATGTTCTCCGAGTCTTCTTACTGATCTGATGGCTTGCTGTTCGCGCCATACGATGTGTTCGATCTTGTTCTTATGGTAGTTAGCTGTCTTGACGAGTTCTGTAGCCAAGTCAACTTGCTTGTCTTTGACCTTAGGGTCGTCTCTTCTCTTGAACAACTCCTGTACGGCCGTGCGGCTGACTTCAGCTATTCTTGCCATGCCTCTGGAGGACGTTTGATTGGCGAAGAGGAAAATATCTTCGTGCGTGGCGTTTGCGAGTGTTAAAGCCGCGATGGCGGTTATCCAGCCGACTCGTTTAAGAGAATCTTCGCTTACTTTGTCGATTGTGTCTTCGCTCGTGTGGTAGAATAGGTCTGGCCACTGGAGAAGCATGACGCATGGAATACCTACGGTGGCTTCGGTGAACTCGGCGTGGTCGCTCCCGCCGCTGAAGGCGGTGGTATTATAACGGAACGTGCTACCCGAGCCAAAATGGGTTTCCTTGTCAAACTCTTTCACGGATTGTTCAATGAGAGAAAAGACGAAGTCGTTCAGGTAGGAGGGCAACGAATCAGGTGTACGATCAAGGTTGAGAGTGGAACGGCAGAGTTCTTGGTCTTGACCCACCATGTCAAGGTTTATACCAGCAATCATCCGTGACCGTGCTTCTTCCTCGTGTTTTGAAAGATAGGCTACGGTGCCAAGGGTTTCAGGAACCCAGAGGAACCGTATGGTACGCTGAGGCGGCTCAATCTTGCCTTTAGCCATGAGTGCTTTGATGGCTCTGGCGATTTCCAGCAGTAAGCCGCTTCCTGAGGCGTTGTCGTTCGCGCTTGGTTTCGGGTGGCACAGATGCGCGACCAAGAATATTTCTTCGCGTGGTTTGGTGGTGCCTTGTATGGTTGCGGTGATTACATCTGCGTAGAACGGGAATAGTTTGGCATCTACTCTCGCTTCGAGCTTCACGGTTTTGCCGTCTTTGAGCAGTGCGCGCAGCTGGTTGCCTTGGCGTTTGCTGAGGCTGAAGCCGAAGGCTACTTTGGGCAGTTCCTCCGCTGTCGGCCAGATGGCCTGATAAGCATGAGCATCAGGAATGTCGAGGCTTTCGCGGATGTTCGGCATCTCGTACGTGATCGCGTCCGTTATGACGCCCAATGCCCCGTGTTTATAGACAGCTTGTTCGTGAACAAGCTTAGCCCTGCCAGTAGCTAACACAAACTTGCCTTTAACATTCTTGCCCTCATAGTCCTTCGCTTTCGTTCCCGCACCAACATCAACAAGCTCAGCCACAACACCTTCTGGCGGTGTAGCGTTGCTGAAAGTATGCAGACAATGAGGCAAATCCTCATAACTGCAGATCAACTCTTCCTTCGGTTCCACAAGACGCATCTCAGCACTCTTCACTGCCCAACCCACTGGAGAAGTGTAAGTCCAATACTTACTCTCACCATCAGCAGGATACTGCTCAACAACCGCATCATCCAAACCCAACTTGAGCAGCTCAGCCTTAACATATTCTGCAGCTTCATGAAACATCGTAGAACCTTGAACTCTGTGAAAACGCGAAACCTCAGCAACAAAAGACTTCGCAACACAACCAGACAACTCTTCCCTGACAACCTTATGCAAATCCATTAGCAAACCACACGTTTAGCTTCGCCATCATGTCTAATAAGATTTCCTAGCTTCACTCTTCATCAGGTTCAAGGGAATCCTGTCACCGATCGCCTTTTCACATGATCGTATCCAAGAACGTTGATGCCAAGGTCGGGACCATCGAGTGAGGCATTTCTTATATGAAGGCTCAGCTGTTCTTGTTCTGGGGTTCAAGTAATTGTCTTTTGAAAGCAGGGAAAAAGACCTGCTGGCAAGGATCGGGAAGCTCAAAACCAAGACTTGCACAGTAGAGACCCCGCTTCTGTTCCCGGTCATAAACCCGACTACGCAGACCATTCCGCCTAGTCAGATCAAAAAGGAGTTTGGTTTTGAAGCTCTAATCACAAATGCATACATTCTGAAACAGCACTTCCAGAAACAATCTGTTGACAAAGGCATACACAAATTCCTTGATTTTGACGGAATGGTGATGACAGACTCTGGCGCCTACCAAATTCTTGTCTACGGAGACATACAAGCCACTCAAGAGGAAATAGTGCAATATCAAGAGCAGATTGGCTCGGACGTAGCCACTATTCTCGACATTCCAACAGGCTGGAAAATCATGGAAAAGCACGCGCGGCAAACCGTGAACGAAACGCTAAGGCGAGCGAAAGAATTCTTCACGTGCAAAACAAGAGACGACATCCTTTGGGTTGGCCCTGTTCAAGGTGGACGCTACTTGGACCTCGTCGCCGAATCCGCAACACGAATGGGCAAGCTGCCCTTTCAGATTCATGCTCTTGGAAGCCCGACCGAAGTCATGGAGCGCTACCGCTTCGACGTGTTGGTTGACATGATCATGGCGGCAAAGATGAACTTGCCCATTGACAGACCACTTCACCTTTTCGGAGCTGGTCACCCACTCATGTTTGCACTAGCTGTAGCTCTGGGTTGCGACTTATTTGATTCAGCAGCCTACGCGCTCTATGCGAAAGAAAATCGCTACATGACCGAAATAGGAACCTTTAGACTAGACGAACTCGAATACTTTCCGTGTACGTGCCCAAAATGCACCAGAAAGACGCCGAAGCAGGTTCTAGAGCTACCCGACAAGGAAAGAGAGCTTTTCCTCGCTGAACACAATCTCTACGCCTGCGCAGCCGAAATCCGCCGCATCAAACAAGCCATCCGCGACGGGAGACTATGGGAATACGTGGAAATGCGCGCCAACTCCCACCCAGCACTCTACACAGCCGTCAAACGCGTAGCCAAATACAAACACTTCATCGAAAAACACTCTCCCTCAACAAAACCCAGCGGCCTCTTCTTCTACAACCATCTCAGCCTCATCAGACCCGAAGTCATCAGACACCAAAAACTCCTGACAGAACGCTACAGTCCGTCCGGACAGGCCAAAACCCTACTACTCATACCACAAACCACAACCAAGCCCTTCCACAAATCCTACGAATACAAACAAATCAGAAAGAAGCTCAAACAAGAAATAGCCAAAGCAAACGTCTGCTTCTACGCTGCACCTTTCGGCATAATCCCAATCGAACTCGACGAAGTCTACCCACTAAGCCAACACGAAACAGCCATGCCACCCGACAAAGAAACAATAGAATACATAGCAGAACAAATCACCAACTACATCAAAAGAAACACGTCCAAAACAGTCACACTCATCCACGATCCCAAAAACTGGAACAACACCATACTCCAAACAGTCAAGAAAACATGCAAACAAGAACAAATCACACTCAAAACCATCAACATCAAGGTATCCGAACACAAAACCTAGAACCATGACTAGAAAGCCAGAGTTCAGGATCTATGGAAGGGCAAAAACTCTTTCACTACAAGGCTGTTAGGACAAAAACGTCTTTAGCCAGTTCCCTCATCTTCCTGTCCCAAAACCGAGTGAACGTGCCTTGATCCGAGCCGACCTCCACATACACACAAAATACTCACGCGACGCCTCACAACAACCCAAAACCATAGTAGAAAAACTCAACGCACACCCCACGCTAAACGCAATAGCCATAACTGACCACAACACAATCCAAGGCAACCTCGAAGCACAAAAACTAGCCGAAGCCTACCCAGACATCCTAGTAATTCCCGGCGTCGAAATCAGCACCGAAGAAGGCGAAATAATCATTCTCGGCATCACCGGTCTCCCACCAAAACCGTGGAATGCGGAAAACATTATCGACTTCGCAAAAGCAAACAACGGCCTAACCATTGCACCTCACCCTTACAGGGGTGTCGGAATAGGCGATATGGCGCGACAACTTGAACTCGACGCAATTGAAGTGTTGAACGGCATAACCGAACCAGGTCTGAATAGGCAAGCTGAGGTGTTGGCGAGAACAATGCGTTTGCCTGGTGTTGCCGGGAGCGACGCGCACGACGACAAGGATTCATGGAATGCGTGCACCGAAGTCCAGGCTTCACTAGACGTTGGTGACATTTTGAAAGCCATCAGAAAAGGTCGCGTCAGAGCTTTTTCAATCTAGAAGCAAGCACATTTTTAAAATACAACAAGCATGATTAATGAGTCAGCAGATGAAAACCCATGAGCCAATTACAGATCGGATTTCTCGGCGGAACCCGCGAAGTCGGCCGAATCGCTATAACCGTCAAAACCGAAAAAACCCAAGTCTTACTCGATTATGGTGCCATGCTAGATCATGAACCAGGTTTTCCGCGACACATTCCGCCGAAAGAGGTTGATGCCATACTTCTTTCTCACAGTCACCTGGATCATTCAGGCGCAGTGCCCATATTCTTCATGCAGGGAAAGAAACCGCTCTACACGAACCGAATGACCACCGAACTAAACCAGCTGCTCATCTCAGACTTCATCCACCTCTCAAGTTACTACCTCCCCTTCGAATACCTCGAACTCAAAACCATGATAAACAACAGCAAATTCATAGACTTCGATACCCCACAGCACATAGGCGACATGACTTTTCAATACAAGAACGCCGGACACATTCCCGGCAGCACCCAAAGTCTCATCGAAACTCAAGGCAAGCGCATCCTGTTCACAGGTGACTACAACATAACCAACACACGCCTGCTCGACGGAGCAAAAATGAACTACGGCGACCTAGACGTCGTCATAACTGAAAGCACCTACGCCACTGAAGAGCACACTAAACGCCCAGAACTTGAAAAACACTTCGTAGACGAATGCACTAGCATCGTCGAAAAGGGAGGCTCAGTCCTGGTTCCAGCTTTTGGAGTAGGCCGATCTCAAGAACTCGCCTGCGTCCTTGCCGCACAACACTTCGAATACCCTGTGTACCTAGATGGAATGGCCCGTGAAGTAAGCCGCATAATGATGAGCTATCCGCAGTTTCTCAAAGACCCAGAAGCTTTCGCAGACGCCATGCACAGCACCACCTGGGTCGAAGGTTGGAGAGACAGAAGAAAAGCCGCAAGAACACCCGGCGTAATAATCTCGCCTGCAGGCATGCTTAAAGGTGGACCAGCCATGTTCTACATCTCAAAAATCGGAAAGAGAAGCAGCAACGCTGTCTTCTTGGTAAGTTACCAGATTCCGGGTACGCCTGGAAAGGAACTGCTCGAAAAAGGGGTATGTACAATCGATGGAAAGATGCGCAAAATCAAAGCCCGAGTTCAACACTTCGATTTCTCATCCCACTGCGGCGCAGGCGAACTCAAAGAAGCCATCAAGAGACTAGGCGGAAACCCCAAAGTCTACGTCGTCCACGGCGCAGAAGGAAACTGCGAATACTTTGCAAAATGGGTACGTGAAGAACTGGGACTGGAAGCCGTCGCACCCAGAACTGGCGACACATTCAAAGTCTAGGGTAATCCGATGAAAATCGGAATTCTGCTCATTGGAAAAGTCGACCCCGACATAATAACCAGAATTCAAGAAAACCTTTGCATGTCCATGCCTGAACACGCATTCACACGAATTACCGAACCATTGCCCCTGCCTCCGGAGGCATGCGACGAAGAGAGAGAACAATACCGATCCAACATCATCTTGACTAAGATACGCACCTATGCAGAAGAAACTGGAAACTTCGAACGAGTTCTAGGAATTGTTGATGTTGACATCTACTTGACCCCCTTGAATTTCGTGTTTGGAGAGGCAGAAAGCCCTGGAAAGGCAGCATTGATATCATTATGGAGACTCAGACCGGAGTTCTACAAAAGTAAGCCGAAGAGCGAGCTTTTCATAGAAAGAAGCGCGAAGGAAGCAGTACATGAGCTCGGTCACACTCGGGGTCTGAAACACTGCTCTAATCCGTTTTGTGTTATGTACTTTTCTAATTCCATTTTCGAAACCGACAGAAAACAAAGCTTATTCTGCAACAAATGCTACCTAAGACTTGAAAGAACCAAAGACCAGCAGGAAGAAAACGTTGAACACCGCCCTTAAAACAAGGCTAGTGCACCTCATCCCTATCATCGCAAGCCTGTTATTCGGCCTCCTATGCGCACTCATTCTTCTAACAGCTCAGATACGACTTTATGCGGTAACACCGTTCCAAGAGGGCCTCTGGTCACTAGCAAATGCACTGTACTTCGTTGTTCTCGTAGGAGTCGGCGCAACAGTCCTATACATCCTCCTCAAACGAAAAAAGCAAAGAATAATCACCATAATCACAAGCCTCGCTCTAGCCAGCGCTACACTAATGCTCTCAATAGTCTATCTAACTGCCATACTCCTAACAATCAACATGCCGTACTCAGATGCTCTGATCCTAATCCCCGCCATCTTCATATCAGCCCTAACCGTCCTCGCAATCTTCCGCGCCCACAACAAGATCAGCAACCTAGCAATCCTCCTCTTAGGCGGAGCACTAGGCACATTCTTAGGAAGCACAATCCCCACACTAAGCGCAATACTAATTCTCGGGTTTCTGGCAGTCTACGACACATTCGCGGTCTATCGTGGACCAGTTGGAAAAATAGCCCTAGGAGGACTAGAACACCTTCGGGGCCTAAGCTACTCCTTCAAAGACATACAAATGGGATTAGGCGACCTGACTTTCTATTCCATGCTCTCCGGGCACATGCTACTCAACTTCGGCTATGCTTCCTGCTTAACCTCGATAATAGGCATGTTGCTTGGATGTACTTTGTCTTTCAAAATGCTCGAAAAGAAGGGAATGTTTCCAGGACTCCCATTCCCCATATTGTTCGGGCTGACGGCAGGAGTACTCGCAACACTCTTCTTCTAGAAACCGAAATGACAATTCTTATATTGCCACTTCCCGTTCATACGACTCTCTCTAAGGGGATCATCCGCCACTTGATTATAACACGCCAGAAGAACCTTGAAGAGATTCTCAAAATGACCAACGGTCTTCAAAAGATACTGATAGCAAGCTGCAGCGGTTGCGCTGCCGTTCTGCAAGTTGGTGGCCCGAAACAGGCCGACGACTTGAGAACAAAGCTAAAGGCGCACAGAGATTCCGATGGTATCAACGGCTCTGAGATTGGAATTACAGCAGTACCACGTCAATGCTTAAAACAAGCCGCTGAAAACGCGATTAACCAGACAATAGACAGATACGACGCCGTGATTAGCCTAACATGTGGAGTTGGCGTTCAAGCGCTTGCTGAGCTATACCCAAACAAGCCTGTCATACCGGCCAATGATACCATGTTTCTGGGAATCAGCAACACGCGAGAAGGCAGACATCATGAGGTGTGTCGCGCTTGTGGCGACTGCATGATTTTTGAGACAGGAGGAATATGTCCGACGACAAGGTGTGCTAAAAGCCTCCTTAACGGACCGTGTGGGGGGCAAGTTGGCGGAAAATGTGAAGCCGGAGGCTGGAAAAAAGCCTGCGCGTGGGTGTTGATCTACAGACGCTTGAAAGAGCGCAACAGGCTTGACCTGTTCACTAAGTTCAGAATTTCGCGCGACTACAGGATTTCAGAGCCTCCCCGTGAACTCGATTACAATGCATTGGCTGCAAAGAAGACTGAGAAAACAATAGAGCTTGGCGAAATCGATGATGCGGTGAAGAAGAGAGTTGCTCACAGCAATCTGATGAAGCAGATGATGGAAGGCAAGTTCGTTTTCAC
>JBGOYR010000033.1:0-9286 GCA_041479765.1 Bathyarchaeia archaeon
GCATGTCTGTTCATTGGCTACTTATACTTCGGAAGCGGCGTTCAAGCATGAACCCTCCATCGACGTATGAAGCGCAGCTCCATGAATCTCAGCAAACGTGCTTATTGTTCGTGTCGTGCTGCGACAGTGATGGTTGTTGTGGTCGCCGTCAGGATCAGAGAGAATACCGTCAACATCCGAAGCATAGAACATCCACTTTCTTCTGGTTGGATCTCAGTGTATCCATTTTCGAAATAAAGGTTTATATTGAGTATTGATACACAATATACAGCGTACGGACGTGGCTCAAGTATGGATGACACTTCAATAACTGAAGAAATCCGTTGGCAAGTTATGAAAGCGATGCTGGAGCAATTCCCGACGTTGAAAGAAAAAGTCAGGGCTTACCTGAGTAGAAAGGAATCCGCCCAATAAACGTGTTCTGCTGCATCGTTAAGTATTCATCGATTTTGCTCCGGCCAGTCTTGAGACATTTCCGAAAAAAAGAATAATCTTCTCTTAGGATATGGAGTTTCTTTTGAGCAAATGTGCAGGGGGGATCTTTACATGATTCTTAACGTTTCTTTCTTCACTGTTGAGCAGTTCGGTTATTTCACGATAACGTTGGAGAAAGTCCATGCCCTTCTCAGTTGCGATGTAAACGTCCTTGTTGTTGATGTTGTGAATCGCGAGCAACCCATTCTTCAGCACGAAATCCAAGTAATCATTGAGCTGCGTGAAACTAAGGTTTGCCCTGTACATGACCTGAGTCTTCAACGTTCCCTCTCGAGAAATCTCCAAAATCTCAGCAATTATGAAAAGCTTATCTCTTCTCTTCGCAGATGGATTCGAGCCCCAAGGATTCATACTCTATATTCCTCTTTCAGAACAGTTTTCTATAACTGAGAGACCATCCGACTGTTTTAAGGGAAGTTTCGTAAGCGAAACTATTCCAGAACTCGGAATATTCTCTAGAACAATGTTCTAGTGACGATGCCCTGCATTTCGCCCTTTTTCCGCTTCCTGTTCAATACTACAAGCTTCCAAGACATGGGGCGAGACCAGGACGAGCACAGACTTGACGATGTTCATGTAGGAGATGGTTCATCACGAAGCCTGTATGAGCAAGTCTCAAGAACTGACTGCAAAGAAGATGAGGAAACACAGGAAAAGATGGCTGAGGGTCGGCGCATTCAAAACCTGATGGCTGGAGGAGCTGACCAACGACTCGAGGAATACGTTGAGAGGTATCTGAAGCCAAAGGAACCTGCGGCGCTGAACGAACTCAAGAGCGAAACCAGCCCCCTTCACTGGGTGCACCAGTTCTTTAGGCAACGCAAGAGAAGTGGAAGTCCACAGAAACCCTTCAGGCTTCTACTTCTAACTCAAGCTGTCCGCACTGAATGAACTGGACTAGAAGTAGAAGCGACGCAATGTGTAGATTTGTCGTTTCTTCTTCTACGTGCACGTTCAGTTATGCAATACCCATGGTTTTTCAGTCCATTGTCTCTTGAAACACGTCTCGTCAATGTGAGATGGTAGTCAAGCTTGGTTATGATTCTGGCCCGGGTGTCAGGAGTCGCGGATCGAATTCCGCCAACCCCACCACTAGGGCAAGCTCTAGGCGCAACTCAGAAGTAGTAGCCGGTTCCTCACAGGATGCGGCAACTACTTCTAATTCCAACTTCAAGCTTAATTGCAAGACCGGAGGCATGTTGAAGCCTGCATGAAAAATAGTATCTTTTTTTTCTGCAAAAAAGTCCATGGGGTTTGTTCATAAGGCAATGGTCTTTTTTCGCGCTACGCGAGCAAAACTTGTACTGTGCATGAATAAAAAAATACTTTTTTTAACATTCCGTCGTGTCGTTTTCGTCACCTTTTTCCCATAAAAAAGCCGTCATAAAACTGCCGGCGGGCTCGTTTCAAGAGACTATGTTCTTGGTGTGTCCTCTTGAGTCAAAGGGCGGTTTCCGGCGAAAGCCACGAGGAATCTGAATGGTCGAAATTGCTCTCGATAGAAGTCGCATCACCTTTTCGCGTCGCCAGTGCTGAATCTGAGCGAGCTCACAGGGTTTTAAGTGATGGCTTTCGCATTCAGGGCATCTTGGCTTCTCGGGCTAGCTTTGAGGCTGAATCGTGACTCCCGGTTCAAACTGGTGTCTGGGCTGCCATAATGAACATGTGGGTTCCAGAACGTTCTCCAAGACACTTTAGAGCAAACTTCTATGGACTGCAAGAGGGCCAGAAGCGCTTTATTTTCAAGTAAGAAGAATATCCTGATAGGTGAAAGAATGCTCGTGGGCCTACTCGGAGATACGCATGACAATTTGTTTATGGTTGAGAAAGCCGTAAAAAGACTGAATCGAGAGACAGTTGAGCTTGTGCTTCATACAGGAGACTACGTGTCGCCTTTTGTAGTTCCAAAATTCAAAGAGCTAAAAGCGAGGTTGATTGGGGTTTTCGGAAACAATGACGGCAACCATGAACTGCTGAAAAAGAGATTCAGCGAAAACGAAAGACTAGAAATGCGCGGAAGCTTCGCCAGAATAGCAATTGATGATCTGGAGATTGCATTGTTGCATGGTGATGATGAGGAGCTTCTGAAAGCCTTGATTGAAAAAAGCACCTTCGATGTTGTTGTTCATGGCCACTCGCACAGAGCTGAAGCCTGTCGAAAAGGCAAGGTGTTGGTGATCAATCCGGGAGAAGTCTGCGGGTATCTGAGCGGCAAGTCAACAATAGCCGTGCTCGACACAAGCAAACGCGACGTCAAGGTAATCGGCTTGTAGGTTGAAGACTGAGAAGAAAGACCGAAGCCAGTCGTGAAGAAACTGTGACCATATGTTTGTATAGATTTGGCGTTTTCAGCCTGGACTTGATCATCACTACCGAGTTGCTTCTCTCTTCAACAATGTTTCCGCGACACTTGTAGGCTTCGAGTGGTCTGTTGCCCAAGACTGTTTTTGTAATAGATCACGTTTTTGGGCTAGTTCTTGTTGTATGGTTGCCTAGTTTGGTTTGCCTGCTTGAACAGATCCTTCAAGTCTTCGTCAGATGCTTCTTTTCTCATTGGTGTCAGAATGTCTACCAGATTATTGTTTACCATTAGGCATGGTTTCAGTTTTCCGTCGCTTGTTACACGCATGCGTGTGCAATGCATGCAAAACTCGGTGCTTTCTGTTGGATGGATTATTTCGACTCTCACGTTTGGAAGGCTGTAGATGCGACGGTTCTGCATATACTGTCTGGTTTCGACTTTGATGGCTCTCTCTTTTAGCATGTTCTCGTATTCATCAAGAGGTTTGTGTCGTCTTGAATAGTAGGTGTCAGTTATGTTCAATGGTTCAAGCTCTATCAGCTGCAATATTGTTCCGGTTTCTTCGGCAAACTCGACCATTTCAGCGACAGAGCAATCGTTCAGATCCTTCAGGACAAGCATGTTAAGCTTGACCGGACAAAAACCTGCCCTAACAGCAGTCCTGACGCCGTTCAAAACAGGTTCTACCTTTATTCCCGTTAGCTTCTCGTAGATGACCCTATTCAATGTTGGAAGCGTGATGTTCACACGTTTCAAACCATTTGCGTGAAGCTCTTCAGCTAGAGACGCAAGCATCGTCCCATTAGTCGTCATAGACAGGTCAGTCAAGCCTTGTATGGATGAGATTCCTCTGACAACCTCAACAATGTCCTTCCTCATCAGAGGCTCTCCTCCTGTCAGCTTCGCCCTAGAAATCCCCAACTTAACCGCGATTCCCACAATGCGAACAATCTCATCTACCGTCATTTCCACAGGAGAGTTTCCGTTTTGTTTTTCCTCGCCCTCCATGTGACAGTATTCACAACGTAGGTTGCAGCGTTTTGTGACTGCCACGCGCAGGTTGAGAAGTGGGCGTCCGCACTGATCCTTTAGCATCATCGTTATTCCCGAGCGTGCTTAACGATGTGAGCCGCTTCGGGCAATATAAGGCTTTCAAGGCAAAGCTTCACAGCTTCAGGAGAGCCAGGGATGCAGAAAAAAGCCTTGCCTCTTGTCACTCCTGCAATGGCGCGAGACAAAACCGCTGCGGAACCGATTTTATCGAAGCTTAAACGCCTGAAAATCTCGCCAAAACCGGGCAGAATCTTTTCCAAAAATGGCGATACGGTTTCGATAGTAATATCCGTTGATGTTATTCCTGTGCCTCCACAGAAAATCACTGCATTCACGTCAGCAAGGTCCAGAGCGTACTGAACGCCCTTTTCAATCATGGTTCTGTCGTCTGAAATCAGCTTTCTGAACGTTACCTTATGGTCTGCAGTTTTCAAGATTGACTCTATCGTATCTCCGGAGACATCTTGAACCTCTTTAGCTCTCTTCAACTTACCGTAGCGGGAGGTGCTACATATGAAAATTCCGAATCTCAGCCTGTTGGGTGCTTCAGCCTTATGTTTTCGTGTGCTTTCGCTCATTTCCTGCTCCCCTGTCCGTCTTGTCCTTCTTGATCTTTTTCATGACACGTATGCTTTCGATTGCGGTTGAAGGATATTGGCCTCTTGCATCTTTCTCGTACTGCTTGACCATATCCCAGATTGTCAGGAGAGCGACTGAGGTTGCAGAGAGTGCTTCCATCTCGACTCCTGTTTGAGCCTTCGTCTTGACAGTAGATGTGACCTGCACAGTTGATTTGTCCAAGAATTCTACATTGATCTGCACGTTTGTCAACGGCAGAGGATGACACAGCGGAATCATGGTACTGGTGTTTTTTGCAGCAAGAACGCCTGCGATTTTAGCAGCGCAAAATGGGTTACCTTTCGCGACTTTTCCTTCTCTGATCAGTCTCACGGTCTCGGATTTCAGTTTGATGGTTCCGGTTGCAACGGCTTCGCGGAACACTTCTGGTTTGCCGGATACATCAACCATCGTCATACGATTCACCTTACACCAACTTTTCTTAGCTTGAAGGTGGGAGGAAGGCTGCCGTCTGATTTCTGTCTCTGGCGATTTTGGATTGCACTGCAATCGCACTTTCAATCATTTTAAGCCTTTCCCTTGAAGCAAGACAAAGTCTGCTAGGACTCTAAAC
Source organism: Bathyarchaeia archaeon (assembly GCA_041479765.1). Taxonomy (GTDB): domain Archaea; phylum Thermoproteota; class Bathyarchaeia; order Bathyarchaeales; family Bathycorpusculaceae; genus DATKKK01. The sequence continues at coordinate 5,043 of JBGOYR010000033.1, forward strand.
AGAATCCCCGTTGATCAGACTGTGGAACTCTATCGATGACTGTTTGCTGGCTATTGCCTGCTTTCGTTCTCCCATATTTCTATTAGAGTTTGTAAAGCTTTGGTTTTGGAGGAATGCTCGTTGAGTCTGTATAGGCGAATCCTTCCAAATACCTTGTGCTGCAGAAGGCCTTCGCCTTCTAGGAGCTTCAGGTGAGTTTTCGTCGTCTTGTAGTTCACGCCAAGTCTCCGAGCGATTTCTGAAACGTTAAGCTCTCCGACGCGGACTAGTATTTTCAGGATTTTTATTCGGAGCCTTGATGAAAAGACGTTCTCTATGTCCATTAGGCTTTCAGGCCTCTCCTTTTTCCAGCAATATACCCATCTCTCTCTCTAACTCAAGTGCGGGGATTCTGGGTAGATAGATAAGCGTGGACCTTCCGCGAGAACCAGTCGTTGAGACTTCTGTTTTTACAACTCCCAATGCTGAAAGGTTGTGGAGGTATTTCCATAGCTGCGTGTGACTGTTCGGTTTCGCATTGAGCTCCTCACACACAATTGTGTATGTTTGTTCGGCTTCGGCAAGAGAGACCCAAGCCTTCTGACTTTGTTTGAATAGTCTGGCCATGGCCAGAAGAAAGAGTTTCTCGTGAAAACCCAATGTGGCTAACTCGTTCTTCCGCATCGCAGGGATTATGCTTGACACGGCCTTTCGAACGCATTCCGGAGTTACAGTCTCCGAGCTTTCAGCATCTGCATATTTTCCGGCTCGCCAGAGCAGTTCTATGCCGAAGCGAGCGTTGCCGTTCTCGGAGAGAGCCACTTCTGCAATCAAGCCTATGGTGTCTTCTGAGGTCGCAATGGGTTTGAAGGCAAGTGAAACGCGGGCATTCAGAATGTCCACAAGTTGTTGCTTTGTGTAGTTCTGAAGGGTGATTATGTTGGACTGCAAAGTGCTTCTCGTGCTAGCGTCTAATTGCTCGATTGCCTTCAGGTTTCTCAAGATGCATATGAGTGAGAGCCTTTGAGGTTTGTTCTGTCTCAGTTCTTGTAGTCTTGTGAGCTTATAGACAGCCTCAGAGCCTTCTTTCTCGATCAAGTTGTCAAACTCGTCTAGTGCAAGCACTACGTACGTGTTTTCCTCATCCAGGATTTGAACCAAAATGCGCAGAAGCTCCTCGGCAGAGTACCCACGTCTCGGGAAGTTCGGATGAAACGTGGAGACGACGTGTTGAAGAATGAGAAAAAGGCTTCCACGATATTCGCGACAATTGACGTGAACGTAACGAAGGTTTATGCCATGCTCACTGGCTTCCCGAGTTACGTCAACACCGAAACGTTGAGAGAGAGCAGTTTTGCCTGCGCCAACGTCGCCTGTTATTATGACTCGCTGGGCCATTCTTTCAGGTGTCCGCAAGGCAAAATCGAAGAATTCAGTTAACAGACGAAGCTCATCTTCTCTGTGAGGAAGCCTACTTGGAATGTAGTTGATGTCGAGTTTTGCTTCGTCTCTGAACACGCTTTGATGTTGCGGCACGGTGTTGGCCCAAGAGAGAGTATGCTCAGAGTGCTGTTATCTCTTTCTCTAATCCGACACGTTATTGATGTTAGAAGAGTATAGTGTGGTTACGGTGGAGATTAGATTGTATGATCCTGATGTGGCTGGCGTGTTTGGAAGACATTTTGGAAATTGCAGGAAAAGCTGAAGGAATTTGACAGAGAGTTGAAGGTTTGTCTCGGAATCTAGAAAAGTGGGTGGAATGCGTCACTTTTTGGACAACATAACCTTAATAAACCCATTCTGTTAAGTGTATTGCAAAATGATTCCCAAATATTTCTTCCTGACAAAAGGAGTCGGCAAGCACAAGGAGCAACTGCAGTCTTTTGAGTTAGCCCTCAGAGACGCAGGCATACAGCACTGTAACATAGTCAGTGTTTCGAGTATAGTTCCGCCGGGATGCAAGCTGATTTCTAGAGAACAAGGACTGAAGCTGATCAGACAGGGAGAGATAACTTTCGTTGTCCTTGCCAGAAACTCAACCAATGAACCACATAGACTGATAGCGTCGTCGATAGGCGTTGCTATTCCATCAGGCAAGAATGACTATGGCTACTTGTCTGAGCATCATTCTTACGGGCAGCCCGACGACAAAGCTGGAGACTACGCAGAAGACTTGGCGGCCACAATGCTGGCTACAACCATGGGCATTCAGTTTGACCCGGAGATAGCGTGGGACGAGAAAGAACAGCTGTTCAAGAGCACGGGCATGATAATCAAGACAACCAACATGACTCAATCCGCTACAGGAGACAAGGGCGGATTATGGACGACATCCATAGCGGCAGCCGTTTTTGTTCCTGGAAAGAACGGCAAAATACGTTAAGCATTTGTATCCCGCGGCAAACAATCTCTTTCTATTCCAAAACCATATTAACAAACAGAATCAACCCTAAACAAAGGTGAAAAAAGTGTCGCTAAGCAAGTTGAGCCCTCCGATGGTGATCGTCAACTTCAAAACCTACACAGAATCAACTGGACAGAGAGCAGTTGAGCTCGCCAAAAGCGCCGAGAGAATCTACAAGGAAACAAAGGTTTCTATGGGAGTCGCGCCTCAGCTTGCTGACATATCAACCGTCGCGAATGCGGTGCGAATTCCTGTTTTTGCTCAGCACGTGGACCCGATCAAGCCTGGAGGTTTCACGGGGCATGTGCTTGCTGATTCTGTGAAAGAAGCTGGAGCCGTGGGGACGCTCATTAATCATTCTGAGAAGCAGCTCAAGTTGTCAGACATCGACGAGATTATTAGGTTGACGCGCGAGAAAAGTCTGCTTTCTTGCGTTTGCGCCAACAACCCGAGCGTTAGTGTGGCTGTTGCCGCTTTGAGGCCTGACATTATTGCAGTTGAGCCGCCTGAGCTTATTGGCAGTGGGATTCCAGTTTCGAAGGCAAAGCCGGAAGTCGTTACAGACACTGTGAAGCTTGTTAGGAAGGTTAATTCAGACGTTGTAATACTATGCGGTGCGGGCATTAGTTGCGGCGAGGACGTTGCTGCGGCGTTGAAGTTGGGCACTGAGGGTGTGCTTGTTGCGAGTGGCATAGTGAAGGCGAAAGACCCTTATGCGATTATGCACGAGTTTGCTGAAGCCGCAAAACGCTAGGTGAGTTTGGGCAAAGTTGAAGGTTGAAGCAGAATGTGTTGCATGTATTCTTAGCCGAGCGGCAGCTGAAGCAACAGAAGCCACGACAAACCCTGCCTTGCGTTTCAGGGCAATGACTGATCTCCTAAGATTGTTGACCAAAGAGTTTACGCCTTCAGCAGTTCCAGCGGATTTGGGAACGAAAAGAGATCGTTTGATAAGCAGAGTTACGGGCAACAACGACCCTTACAAGCGGAGCAAGAGGATAAGCAACGAGAAAGCCTTGAAGCTTCTGCCTTATGCTAGAAAGATTGTTGAGGCAGGCTACACGCAAGAAGACAGGTTCAAGAAAGCTTGTCTTGTCGCCATCGTTGGCAATGTCATGGAGTTTGACATTCCCGGTCACAAATTCACGTCGACCACATTGAGGAAGAATATTCGAGAAGCTGCACAGGATTTAGCCATAGACGACGCGAGCAGGATATATGAGCTTGCGAAGAAGGCGAACACTGTTCTCTACTTGACAGACAATGCTGGGGAGATCGTTTTCGACACGTTGCTCGTTGAGCAACTGAAGAACATGGGAGTGAAGGTGATCGCTGCCGTGAAAGGTGGGCCAGTGATCAATGACGCCACTTTGGAAGACGCTGAGGCTTCTGGAATGAGCAAGGTAGCGGACAAAGTAATAACGACTGGGACCAACACGGTTGGGTTGGCCGTCAAGGAGGTTTCTGCCGAGTTTCTTGATGTCTACAATTCGGTTGATTTGGTCTTTGCGAAGGGTATGGGTTACGCTGAAACACTGACGGAACTGAAACTGAAGAAGCCTCATGCACTGCTCTTCAGAACCAAGTGCAATCCTGTAGCAAACTTTTTCGGCGTGCCCAGAGAAAAGAACGTTGCGAAGCTGATGCCCTAGATGAAATTGCCGACCATAAGCCTTGGCACCGAAATACTCTCCCGATTCGAGCAAGCTATCCAGAGAGAGTGGCTTGTGACAAACGGTTCGGGTGGTTATGCTTCTTCCACAGTGTTGGGCGTCAATACGCGGAAGTATCATGGGTTGCTTGTGGGTGCTTTTCATCCTCCGGGCGACCGAAGAGTTTGTTTGGCGAAGCTGGACGAAGA
>JBGOYR010000034.1:0-9285 GCA_041479765.1 Bathyarchaeia archaeon
CCAGTAACCATGAACGAAGCATGGGTAAACAACGTCAAGAAGACCACAACAACACCAGCACTTCCAACAGGCGGGACAATCCCTGCAAACGCAGGAATCATACTGAACATAACCTCTCTCACAGTAGTCCAAGGCTACAACTATCAAGTAAAGCTAGTGTCTTCAAAAGGCAACCAGTTCATGTACTCAGCATACGCTCCAAACTCATAGCTTCCCCTTTGTTTGTTGAGATTGGGGGTAGGGCGGAATAAACCTCTATCACTTCCCTCTCTTGTTTCCCCTTTGGAGGTGCAATAAATGGTTGTACAAATAAAAGAATACGCTTCAGCAGAAGAGATAGCCGAAACTCTCGACAAGGAAATATCCGACACAAAAAGTACGCTAGGCGAATACTTACGTAGGCTGGACGACATCAGAGCTTTGGCTGAAAAATCAAAGAAAATCCGAGAAGTCGTCCTAAAACTCGCAGGCAAGAAAGCCGCAACCGAAAGCCTAGGAGAGATCTCGGTAGGTAGCCTAAACATAATACTGGACGCTAACCCGTTCCATGAGCTAACAGCCATTGAAGAAGTAGTCCGAAGCCACCAAGAGAGGCTTTTGGTCCTGCAGAAGGCTCGAGAGGCCTTGAAATGGCTGGATCAGCTCGGCGACACTGAAGGCCTAAAGTATCTCGTCGTAGAGCATGACGGCGTACCGGAGCGCATACTCTTCAAGATCTCCTAGAAGACAGTGTCATGGAAGTGGAAAACATGAATGACGACGTTTATACGTTTGCCCTAAAAAACACTTTGGACGAGATCCAGAACATATGCCCCGACATCAGGAACGCGTTCATTTTCAAGGAAGACGGTGAGATTATAGCAGGAGACATGAACACTCCTGAAAAGAACATAGTGCGAGTCGTCAATGCTTTTGACGGGATTTTCGAAAAAGCGGATTCTTTGAATGGCGTTGAGAGCATAACCCTTGAAGGCAGCAAAGGCAAACTTGTCGTTTCTTGCGTGAATGACCTTTACCTTGTCACAGTCACTTCCAAAGAAGCCGATATGAAGTACGTAAACACCGTAACTCGAGTTCTTATCCCAACCATCCTGAAATTGGTGGAGAAATTCAACCCTGCCTCCCTCAAGAACAACCTCCCCCAGCCTGAGGCAGAACCCGAAACGATCCCTAAGAGCCTAGCGTTTGGAATCGAAAGATCAACAGAGGAATCTGATGAACAACAACTTCTGTCCGAAAAGACTAGGGAGCGTTTCGAGCCCGAGGTCAAACCTGAACCGATCTTGCCAGAGCCTCCTGTTAACCAGCTTATAGTTGAAAACCTCGGAGGTTTGCTTGTGCCTTCAGACACTGTGCGGGTCGACAACGCAACACTAACGCAATGGATTGAACTGTACGAGGGCAGAAAAATAGGAGAGGTTGAAATCGAAACCTTTGACGGAAAAACAATCCGATGCAAGGTCAAACCAATAAAAGAGTCAAAGCATGAGGGAAAAGGAATAGTGCAGATGCCTGAAAAAGTACAACTTAAGCTAGAGATCAGAAAGGGCGAACTTGTGAGGATCAAACCGATAGTAGAGCAATGATAGAGGTCATAAGTTATGAACAAAAGAAAAAAGACTCTTCAGGAAACAGTCTCCGAAGTGGCTGAACCAGTAGCCGTCGAAGAAACCGCGCCTTCGAACAACTTGCGTACGAATCTAGACGAGATCAAAACATACGAAGGGGTTATAGGCTACATAATGAGAAACACGACCTCCGCCGCAATAGACCTCAAAGACCCAACAAGAATTATTGACTATGCTATTCTTTCCTCATCTGCACTTGACGCGCTCAAAGACCTCACAGAACTTTTCGACTTAGGTGACGCCAAGAGCATCATAGTCGAAGGCAAAGACGTCAAGATGCTCTCTGTGGTGGCTGACGAAAACAGGACAAGCGTCTTTATGGAAAAAAACGCTGATTGCGCGAGCATATTGAGAAAGTTGCGCTCAGTCTAGGTCAAAAACATACTGTGCTTCCCCGTCCATCTTTCTTCTTTTCAATTTTTCCGTATTCGAGTCAAATTCAGAACGTTTAAATTAGCGTTCATGCTACTATTACGGGGGAGAAGGGGGACTTCAACAGTCCTTTAACTAGGCTTACTTGGTGAGCTTTGTGGTTCAGGTCAGAAGGCACGTCAGCAATAACCATCGCGGCCATTTGGACATTATTGCAGACATTCTAGATGCTTCCTTTGACGGCGTCAAAAAGACCTATTTGATGTACCGGTGCAATCTGAGTTTCAGGCAATTGAAACAGTACTCAAGTTATCTGATGAAGAAAGGGCTTTTGTGCTTGGTTTCTGAAGTTGAAGATGCTCCTCATGGCTTGTTTGAAGTTACCGATAAGGGCAAGGAGTTTCTGAAAGCCTATAAGAACTTGATGGCTCTCATGAACTAGCGCTTTGAGTGAGGAATCTGCGGGCGGTTTCTTCAATCTTTATGGCTCCCCTAGTCTTCTCCAGCAATATGAAGTTGTATTCCTCCAAGAACGTGACTATCTTGTGGACTTCGTGTTCCTTCAACTGCATCTTCCACCTTATTTCTTCTACGCTATGCCACTTCCCGTCATTGAGCAACTCCAGAATCTCAATCATTTTAGATGCCGTTGAAGTGCCCCCAGGCGGATATGTTTATTCATTAATGCAGCTTAAATGCCTTCTGAGGTTGTCATTCAGAAAACTCTTCTAGAGATTACGTCTAGTCAGTTCAATCGGCGACAGAAGACGACTAAACCATGAATCAACTCAGAAAACGGCTCAAAGCCAGATTCCAGTTTACTCGACCAGATGACCCGGGATAATTGATCAGGCGGAATCTCCAACTTTTCCTAGAGCTCTTTCTTTTCTCGCAAAGTCTTTATCAGAAATGGTCTTATAGGAAAAGGAAGAGTGGGTTTGATGATGAAGCAAACAGACTATGCATCGATTCTTGCCGAAATCAAGAATAACCTGCAGAAGCAAATAGCACCATTCGTAAAAACACTAAAGCAACCGCAACCAAGCTTGGGCATAGGGGCAGGTGGCGACCCAATCAAGCAAGTTGACTTAGCCGCTGAAAAAGCCATTGTAGACACGCTAGCAGACTATGGGTTTTCTTTCACGCTCATAAGTGAAGAATCTGGCATTAGAGAATTTGGTGAAAACCCGCAAGAGTGTTATGTGACAACAGATCCCATAGATGGTACAACTAATCTCATGAGAGGAATACCCTTCTATGCGACCTCAATTGCCCTATCTACAGAACCAACCTTGAACACGGTATATGCAGCGCTTGTGGCAGACTTGGTACATGGCGTGACATACACTGCTCAGAATGGAGAAGGGGTTCATCGAAACGGTCAAAAGATAGCACCATCACAGCTCGCTTCCATAGAGAGTGCTGTAATAGGCTTGGACTTGAATACCTACAAAGTTTTGGAGATAATTCCGAGATTAACAGGTCTGATGCAGAAGACAAAACACGTTCGCCACTTCGGGGCCAACGCCTTGGAGCTTTGCTATGTGGCTGACGGAACGACGGATGCTTTCATAGATATGCGTGGAAAACTGCGTACCACGGACGTGGCCGCAGGATGGTTAATATTGAAAGAGGCTGGTGCGATGATAACCACGCCTGATGGGGAACCGCTAAATGCCAAATTAAGCCCCAAGCAACACGTCTCATTCATAGCTGCTGGAAATCCGGAAATTCATAGAATCATACTTGATCTGACCAGACCTGAAAAGGAAGCAAGATGATAACACCGTTAACGCCTTATCCCGCTGCCATAGTTGAAACGCAGAAATCGCGAACCTTGATCGTTGCCGATCTGCACATAGGATGGGAAATGGCTCTTCTGCAAAAAGGCATCCATGTGCCAACGCAAACACCGAAGCTTCTGAGCAACTTGTCGAGTTTGATTTCTATTCACAAACCTGAAAAACTGTTGATATTGGGCGACGTGAAACACACAATCGCAACTGCCAAAATGAGTGAATGGCATGACGTGCCTGACTTCTTCAATGAAGTCAAAAAGCAAGTGTCCAGCATAGACATACTTCGTGGCAACCATGACGGAAACCTTAATGCCCTTCTGCCAGAAAATGTAAAACTACTGCCAGCAACAGGCACAAGATTAGGTGATGTCGGCTTTTTCCACGGCCATCAATGGCCCTCTCCGGCCTTATTGGCCTGCAAAACGTTGGTTATGGGACATGTCCACCCGGTCATAGCTTTTCGTGATCTTGCTGGTTTCAGGATTTCGAGACAGGTCTGGGTGAAGACGCGTTGCAACGGAAACCGATTGACCAAGGTACTTCTGGAGAAACACAAGATAAAGATCGAGAGGAGCCCTGCAGAGACGCTGCGTAAATATTTCCATATCAAGCCAAGAACCGTCCAGCTTTTCATAATGCCTTCTTTCAACGAGTTCTTGGGAGGAAGACCATTGAATGAAAACAGGTTAACCATAGATGGAAAAACTGAGATGGTCGTCGGCCCAGTTCTCCGTTCGGACGCAGTTGATATGGGCCAAGCAGAGGCATATCTTCTAGACGGAACTTTCGTCGGAACCATGAATCAGCTCAAACACGCAAGCTAACAAGCTGTTGGCACAAAGCTTATAGACGTTCACTTTCTTCACGTTAACAAGGTGGAACTGATGTCAGATGATGATAACTCGGAATGGTTCCGGAAGAAACGTTTTCCATTCTTCAAGGATTGGGGTTTTGAAGACATGGACAAGATTTTCGGAGAAATGGAAAAAATGATGGAAGAAGAACTGAAAAGCTTCACCTCCCGAGTTCCGAAAGAATACGTTAGAGAACGCAGGCTTCCAGACGGAAAAGTCGAGCGTGAACTGGGACCATTCGTGTACGGCTACAGCGTAAAAATAGGTCCTGACGGAAAGCCAGAGATAAACGAGTTCGGCAATCTCAAGCAAAGCCGTTCAGGGCCTCTGGTGAAGGAAGAACGGGAACCACTCGTCGACGTAATCGACACAAACGGAGAAATCCGCGTTGTGGCAGAGTTACCCGGGGTGGAGAAAGAAGAGATAGAACTGCATGGCACGGAAGATTCCTTAACCATTGCCGTCGATAATGCTGAGCGCAAGTACTTTAAACAGGTTGAGCTGCCGGCGAAGGTGAACATAAGACAGGCCAGATCAGGATACAAGAACGGAGTCTTGGAAGTGATCTTGCCAAAAACCGAAGACGAAAAGAGGTCGAAAGGCGAACCGATAAACATAGAATAACCAAGCACGTTCTCCTGTTTCATGGAAGCTCTCAAGACTAGCCTGTGCGTATATGGACGAAAGCTCAGAAAACGACCTGCTAAACGCGATCTGTAAGGAAGCGAAAGCAGACGGAAAATTGACTGGCAAGAACCTGACTAGGCTTTATGAGATTTTCAGCCAGCGTTTTACCAGAGCTTTCGAAACGCTGAAGGAGGGCCGTGTCAAGAAATACGTTTTCAAACCCAGCGGGAAAGTAGTCTGGATCGTCGTCGGCAAAGAACGGGACTACCTTCTAATGCCTGAAGCCGAGTTCTGCACGTGCGACGATTTCTACTTCCGCGTCCTAGACAAGAAGGTACACATGTGCTATCATATCATTGCTCAGAAGCTGGCCAAGATCTTGGATTGGTATGAACTTTTAGAGGAGCACGATGAGCTTTATGATTCACTCACGAGTGAGTGGAAAAAAGCGACTGTTTAAATATTTCAACTTGAGAATAGGAAGAGTAAAAGGGAGACAGATTCATGGACATAGGATCCTACTTTGAACTGCTCAAATACATCCTGATGACTGCAACGTTTGTGGCGCTTATTTTGATATTTCTGTACACTTTCTATGGTAAAGAGGAAAAGGGAAGCGCTTAGCATCATCCTTAGCTTGCTTTTTCCGTTCCTGTATGCAATTTTCTGTGTGGGATAAGGAACAGGATTACGCTCAGGACTGTGAGGATGACGGCAAGCAAGGCTGTCCACATTGGGTCTGAACCAATGCCTACAACGATGGGAATTGGACCGATGAATATTACCCCTCCGAAATTCGCGGAGCGGCTCCCATAAAACACACTTGCAGTGATGAGAACTAACAATCCTGCAACAACTGTGAAAACCCCCGCCAGAAATAAGATGAAAAGCTTGCGTGATCCAGCTGATCCGCGACTTGCCTGCGTTACATTCTTTCTATGCGTTGCCATCAAGAACTCCTTGCTATCTTGAGACCATGTATGTTATTATCGTTACTATCATGAGGAGTATTGTCAATATAATCGAAAGCGCCAGAACAGTTTTGGTTGACTTATGATCTGCCCCGAAGGCAATCGGGAAAGGCCCGACGATTACTAGTGCACCTCCTTCCGTCTTCCTATCTTTCTTGGCGCTCGAGAAGAAAAGCAGGAAAAATGCCAATATGATGATGAGGGCTCCCACAAACACGAGGGCGAAGCCTGAGCTGTAGAATGCTTCAGCATTTGACAAGCTGAACCTTCCTGGCTTATCATGGTCTCCAAAGCTCTATAATAGTGTTACATTCTTCTGCGGCGTGCTTTTGTCTGTAGGGTTGGAGAATCTCTTGCGTTGAAAAAGCAACGCTTAATTATCCACTGATCTTCATGCTTAAAGAAACACGTGAAAAAAGAGGAGAAGTGAGTAGCAAGTGAACCTGATCATTTTTGGAGCGCCTGGTTCAGGCAAGGGCACTTACGCCTCAAGACTGCAATCGAAACTCAACCTAGAAGTAATCGCGATGGGAGATATCTTCCGAGAAATACTGAAGGAGGATACGCCTTTGGGGAGAAAAGTCAAGGGCTTCGTTGAAAAGGGGTTGCTGGTTCCAGATGACGTCGTGATCGAAGTTCTGAAACAACGTTTGTCCAAAGTCCCGCGAGGAAAGGGCTTCGTATTGGATGGCTATCCGAGGAATATTGAACAGGCGAAGGTGCTGGAGAAGATTGCGAAGATCGACGTTATAGTTCAGTTGATCGTGCCTGAGTGGATAATTGTCGAACGCCTGTCAACACGGCGAATATGCAAGAACTGCGGTGAAGTCTACAACATACGCTACCTAAAACCAAAAGTAGAAAACGTATGCGATAAGTGCGGTGGTTCTCTTTATCAACGTCCGGATGATACTGCCAAGGTGATCAAAGACCGGATTGAAGTCTATGAGCGACAGACACAGCCATTGTTGCAGTATTTCAAGGGTAGGAAGGTGCTTTTCGTAGAGTTCAAGTGTGAAACGTTGGATATGCCGCCAGAGGTTGGAGTGGAACAGATCTTGGAGGGATTGAAGAAACTGAAACTGGTTTAGCCAGCATTATGATCTGGAAAGGAACGCTAACCCGCTATTGTTCTGGACTATTGAAAGTTTTCAATGTGGGCGATCGTTCGTCACCTTCAGCTATTTGCCACGTTCGAGTCGAACAAGCTTTATAACATCATCAACAACCATTTTCAGCGGAACCGAAGCGAGATGACAGACGAGGAACTGGTTGAGCAGATACTCTCGGTAAACAATGGGATTTCAAGAGAAGGACTGCTTGAAAGGCTAGAAGGGGAAAAGAGAAAGACCGGAGGGCTCATTTCAAACGAGACGCTTCTGCGGATGATCGCAGCCGAGTTCGGCTTGAACCTCTCTCAGGCTGAAACACGAACACCCACTCTTTCGATATCTGATCTGATTTCAGGTCTGTACGACGTTACCATAGTTGGGCGGGTTGTAGCAGTTTTCCCTCCTAGGGCATTCAATGGAAAGAAAAGTGGGAAACTTGCGAGCTTGCTGATAGCCGATAAGACGGGCATCTTGCGGGTTGTTCTATGGAATCATCAGATTAGTTTGGTGGAATCTGGTGAGATATCCGTCGGGCGAGTTGTTCACTTTTTTCATGCATATACGAAAGATGACCGGAGTGGAAAGGTTGAGTTGCATGTCGGAAGCAAAAGTAAGGTAGAGATTTGTAGTGGCGATGCCGAAAGCGATTGTCCGACAATAGACCAGTTCTGTACAAAGATTGGCGACATATCCCAGGGTCATAAGAACAGGAGAGTAAACGTTTCTGGAAAAGTCAGGAATGTTTCCCCGGTTTCTATTTTTGAGAGGCAGGATCTGAGTGCCGGAAAGGTAATGCGGTTCGCATTGACTGATGAGACTGGCGAAATATCTGTGGTTGCTTGGAACGAGAAGGCGGATGAGCTTGAGAAAGCCCTGAAACAAGGCGTCAGCCTGCAAATGGTAAACGGTAGAGTGAAAGAGACTTTGAGTAAGGGTTTGGAAGTCCACGTTGACGGCGGAACATATGTAAAAATCTCGCTCACCGAGAGGTTTTTGAAAGTTGCAGAGTTAAGACAGGATTTGAATGATGTTAATCTTGTGGGAGAAGTCACCACTCGACCTGTGACTAGGGAGGTGCAGACTTCTAAGGGAGAGATCGTGAAGGTTGCCAGTTTTGAGTTGAAGGATGAAACAGGTAAAACATGGGTCGCGGCTTGGAGGAAACATGCTGAATTGGCATGTAACTTGAGATCAGGGCAGAAAATCATCATACGAAATGCCTATGTGAGGAAAGGTTTCGGTGAACAGGTAGAAGTTTCAACGAAAGACACGACCTCCATAACTCCTGCCTGTTAGACGGGTCTCGGTTGGTGCCGGGGGCGGGATTCGAGCCCGCGACTTCTGGACCTCGGGCGCTTGCCCTTTTTGTTCTCCAGATTATGAGTCTGGCGCCCTAGCCAGGCTAGGCTACCCCGGCTTCCTTTTTTCTTGGGTCAGAGCCTATGTTGTTTGCGTGTTAGTTTTTCTCGGTGGTCTTTCCTTTATTTGTTGTGGTAGATTTCAGTTTTCGTGGACAATGGTGTTCTGCTTGTTTGATCTTAAAGACTGCTGTTGTTGGTGCCATTTTTTTTCTCTGAAACACGGTCGTGGTGGCGTGTATCAGCATCAAAAGGATGGTGGGGGTCAGTTTCAGTTGTGTTCTAGAGGATTCCTCCTTCAATCTTTATTTACCACATACGATCCTTTGTTTTTAGGAGAAGGAAAAACTAATGAAACGACTTAATGCTGGAGTAATACTGGTTGTTCTCGCGGTCAGCATGACAATGTTCGCTTTCAACATTCGCGTAGCCAGAGCAGAACTTGCCGGCGATGTAGACAATGACGGAAAAGTGAACCTCAAAGACATATTCATGATATTCCGTGCTTACGGTTCATCCGTGGGCGATCTAAAGTACGACGCCAAGTGCGATCTAGACAGTGAC
>JBGOYR010000035.1:0-9012 GCA_041479765.1 Bathyarchaeia archaeon
ACATCGGACGGGTTGCAGCGAACGCTAGAGTGGTGTTTCCGAAGATTCCGCTCGTCTTAGGTTGCATGCGCCCAAAGGGGAAGCATCGAGCAGAGACCGACATTCTTGCATTGAAGGCAGGCGTTGACGCTATAGCTTTTCCTTCTGAGGAAGCCATAAGATTCGCTGAAGCACAAGGCTACACAGTCGCCTTTTCTTCTTTCTGTTGTGCTCAGATTTACTTGGATGTCAAGGGCCCGACGTTGTTCAACAAGTAACAAGCGTTTCCGGCGTTTTCGAAGTGTTTCGAAGCAAGCTGCCAAGACTTCGTTTCACAAGCTCAACGAGCTTGCGACTCTACATGGTTGAATGTGAAGGCTTCTTAAGCATCTTGGACCCCAAGACCATTGCCCACATTGATGCTGCAAGCGCCGAAATCGTCTCGGGAACAGCAACGCCCTCAACATAGCGTGCTGCAAAATATGCGATCCAAGGTGTTGCCGCAAACATTGCCACTAGGAAAGTGAACAAGCCAACTCTCAACTTACCCAACTTCAACAAAGCTGCTGCCAACACGAACATCGATAACGAAAAAGACACGAAGAAAACCACGGAAACATACCAGTGCGCTGGCGTGCAGTTTTCGTTGAAAACGCCGATTGCAATAAGAGCCAATGAGGCAAGAATGAACAGGAAGACTCCGACCTTTCCTGACACCGTTGAACCTAGAAGACCGAACAATCCGATCCCAAAAACCAAGGTCAATACTCCGCTCGCAACGAGGCCATAATTAAACAGAATCGAAGTAGGTTCAGCCTGAACTCCCAAGTCGCTCAAGGCGTTTTCCGTCCAACTGAACGGCGGATAGAACGATACTGCAAGCAGAATGCAAGTAAACGCGACAATGGGCGCGATTATCCCACAAACGCCCGAGATTCTTGACCAGTTAACCCTGGTAGGATTCGTGACATAACACTCCTTGTTTTCTTATTGGTCTAGGAGATATTTTTGCCTTATGAGCCTCCTCAACACTGATTGAAGCCAGAGAACTGGCTGATGTAACCGTTCTGTCGGACGGCCCATTCCTGACATCACCGGACTCAACATGCAATGTTTGAAGGTACGAACCGTCTGAGCTGTTGGAGAGAGCGCATCTTTTCCTTGTTTCCTATTTTCGCCTCCTGAACCGCCTGTCTAAGCATCTGAATGGACTCATCCATTGACTTGCGATCAACTGGATAGGGCACACCATCCTTCCCACCGTAGGCGAAGGAGTATTTAACAGGGTCCTTCCAGCTTGGCTTATCACCGTAAACTAGTTCAGCAACCAACGCCAGACCCCTGACCGTTGCCGGTCCTACACCTCTGAAAGCCAACAGCTCCTCGTAATTCCGCGGTTGAAACTCGTAGACTTCTCGCAGGGCTTTCCAGTTTATGTTTCGTGGCATGGACAAGACTTCAATCAAGCGTTCTATACCTGAGTTATTGGTAGACTTAGGCAGCCACTCTTGAAGCGATTTCTGATCAACAAGCTTGTTGGGAATGATCAATCGCATGATCTTCTCTGGCTGTTCCTTGGCCAGATCCACGGAGGTCTTTCTACAGGCCTCGCTCTCTTTGGCTGTCATGTCTAGCACTTTCTCATGTTTCATGTCACAGACTATAGCGCTGTGTGGTTCGACGATCAGATTTTGGACAGTTTCGGAGAGCCAGTGATAGCGTCTTGCTGTGCGGTCTTGCAGACTCATGCCTTGTTGTACTACTGTCCACATGCCGTCTTCAGTTAATAAGAATGCGTGGTGATAGAGCTGGTAGCCTGCCTGAATTGCCGTGTTGTCAACTTTGGCACTCATCTTGCTCGCGTAACACAGTGTCTTGACCTTATCGTCTGACAACCCAAACTTCTCACCAGCTCCTGCAATTTCCGAGGGTGTTTGTCTCGAAGCTCTTCCTTTTCCGCCACAAACAGCGAAACCGTGCTCTTCAGGCACAACGGCTTGCTTCAAAACCCCAGTCAGAACTGTCGTTACTCCGGAGGAATGCCAATCATAACCAAGGACGCAGCCCAACGCTTGAAACCAGAGCGGATCAGAAATCCGCTTCAGGAAAGCAGCCCTACCGTACTCATCAACGATGACTGTTACTATTCCCTTCGCAAGACTCGTCATGCGAGTGACTAGCCATCTTGGCGCCTTGCCATAATGAAGCGGAAGTCCAGCAACGCCTGTTCTCTGCACGATCAAACACTTGAATCAATTTGGTCATAAAATGGTTTAAACTATTTTGGACGCGTTTTCAGCAAATAACCCTCGCGGTCAATTTCGCCGCGACGGATTCGAGTAGTTGAAATCGGCAAACTGCTCTCAGAAGAAACCAAATCAATCACGATAACCACAAGCGGAAACAAACCTGCTTCCCTCCTCTTCTTGTTAATCTCACGCGCCGTTGGTTCAGTCTCCCTACTAACCACCAATGCTTTAATGCTCGTTGAGGTCAACGCTGGTCCGAAGGAATCATTTAAGGTAATAATCTTGGCCCGTTTCAGAAACCCAACCTCCAGCAAGAATTCCTTTAGTTCACTCAGTCTTTGTGCGTAAGACGCTGTGGCGTGAGGCTTTTTCATGGCTTTGATGAAGTCGTCGGAACACAAACCTATCAAGACATGGTCGCCCACTTCAAAGGCTTTGGCAAGCAGAGCCTTGTGCCCCTTATGAAGTTCGTCAAAAGCTCCTGCCACAGCCACGGTTTTGAACGTCCTCCCCATAGCTTTCACGTTTAGGTCGCATAGAGCAAAGGTGAAGCTATTTCAGTTTGATTCTTTCAACAGTAGCGTCCAATATTCGTCTTGCCACTTCCTCTTTGCTGGTCAGAGGAACATGAACAGTCTTTTTCTCTTTGTCTACGATGAAGACTTCATTGGTTTCAGTGCCAAATCCAGCGCCCTTCTTTCCAATATCGTTCACGACAATCAAATCTGCTTTGGCTTCGAGCAGTCTCGCGTATGCGCTCCCGATCAAATCCTTCTCTGGCAGCTTGTATTCCGCACGAAACGCAACGAGAAAAGTCTTTGGACTGATCTTCTTTATGGAATCAATAATTTTGCTTGTGGGTTTCAGCTTTAGGTCGAATTCTTTGAGCTTGTGCGTGGAAACCTTGTAGGAATAAGGCTTCTCAACTGCCCAGTCGGCGGCTGCCGCGGCAGCTATCACTATATCATGTCTCTTTCCTTTCAATTCGGCAGTTACTGCTTCCTGCATCTGACTCGTCGTCTCGATGGAGATTACGTTGGCCTTTGTTGGTGGGGTTGCTGTTCCGGGACCATATACGATCGTTACTTCTGCTCCACGGTTCAGGGCTTCTTCAGCAAGGGCAATGCCCATTTTGCCAGAGCCTCGGTTCGTCAATACGCGAACTGGATCTATAGGCTCAATTGTCGGTCCAGCCGTGATCAATATCCTCAATCCGGAAAGGTCGTGGTTGACCGTGAGTCTGTGAATGACTGCGTTCGCGATCTCGCTCGTCTTGGCGATTTTGGCTTTTCCTTCCTCGATCCTAGGGCCGACAAACTCGATACCCAAAGCTTTCAGTTTCTTGATGTTCTCAATCAACACAGGATGTTTGTACATGGACTCGTGCATGGCAGGGACGATCACAATCGGTATGCTGGAGCCGAGGGCTGTTGAAACAACTGAAGTCACCGTTGTGTCGTCGATTCCGCATGCGATCTTGCTTATGGTGTTCGCGGTTGCCGGGGCCACGAGGATCAAATCCGCCTTTTCTGGGTGTTCGCCGGCCAAAGCCACATGCTCAATCTTTCCAGTCAACTCAGTCACGATGGTGTTTCCTGTTGCCCATTCCATAAGATAGGGATGGATGATCTTCTGAGACGAAGGCGACATTACCGCGTGGACTTCTGCGCCGTGGCGCATGAGAGTTCTGGCAATTTCAGGGCACTCCACTGCAGCCACGCTACCAGTTATGCACAGGACTACTACTCTGCCCTTGAGCTCGTCTCCTTTCGTCCCTATGATGTCCTTGGATGGATGATTACCCAACAATGCTCCTCCTAGCCCCTCAATCTGTCTGTGACACTCTTTAAGTCTTCCAGAAAATCATCAACGTGTTCCTTTCGGATGTGGGGCATAACCACGATTCTAATATGTCTCGGAAAGAGGGCGACGGCCCATCCCTTTTGTCGCAACCCCTGAACTACTTGTCGAATGTCAAATGCCTCTGAGGTTATCCCCACAACATTCATGGTTGGCTTCACGATGATGTCCAAACCTTTGATCTTCGGAATCTCGTCTGCAAGACGCCATGTCAGTCGCATGCAACGATTCACGATTCTACTATAACCCTCACATCCAAGATGCTTCATTAGTGCCCAAACAGCGATGACGGAAGCGCCTGATCGTGTGCAGACGATGGTCGCGTTTTTTGCTTCTCCTCCTGCAAGATAAGAAATGTTCCAGGCAATCGCCTCTCTCAGTTTCTCGTTTCGGAACAGCATTCCCCCTGCAGGAATCGGCGCTAGACCCATCTTGTGAGGATCAACAGTCATTGAGCAGACACCTTCAGCTGCAAAGTCAAAGACTGAGGAATCTAGTCCAAAGACTTTGAGGAACGGCAGGACAAAGCCTCCGAAGGCGGCGTCCACATGGAAATACAGACCTTCGTCCAACGCAATCTCAGACAGTCTCTGAATTGGATCGACTACGCCTAGGCCGGTCGTTCCTGCAACACCTACGATCGCAACGGTCTTTGGATTCACTGCTTCTCTAACGGCTTCCACATCGACTCGGAATTCCTTGTCCAACTTGACCCTAACGATTCTTAAGCCCAGCAAGTCTCCTGCTTTGTCGAAGGAGCAGTGTGCGGAAGCAGGAGCGATGACCTCGCCGCCTTCTTTCTTGGCAATTTTCCGCGCAGCCCATAGTGCAAGAATGTTGGCCTCTGTTCCACCAGTGACTATGTGGCCCGAGGCGTTGGGGTTTGAAAGCAACGAACCAAGCATCTGAATCGTTTCCTTCTCCAGCTCAGCCACTCCTGGAAACAGCCCAAGATCACCCAGATTTTTGTCTAAGAAGCGATTATGCAGCTTAGCGCCCAAGCGATGCGATTTAGTGCACATAGAGCCGATGATTCTTCCAGACTCGAAAGTCAGGTCTTTCTTGAGTCTTGATTCAAGCTCTGCGAATACGGCTTCCCGAGACACCCCTTTATTCTCCAATCCTACAACACTCCATAAGCTCAATGGTAGGTGTGTTCATCGTCCGGGTATTTACCAGCAAGAACTTCCTCCCTGAATTTGGCCACGGCATTCTTCATGGTTGAGCTCAGATTGGCGTATGGCTTCACGAATTTCGGACTGAAACCGTCGCTCATACCCAGCATGTCGTTTATTACCAGAACCTGCCCGTCGCAGAATCTTCCTGCACCTATGCCTATCGTAGGCACTTTCACCTGTTCGGTTATTTTCTTTGCCAAGCTTTCAGGAACGCACTCAAGCACGATTGAAAACACACCGCACGCTTCGAGCTCCAATGCGTCGCGAACGATTTTCTCCGCTTCCTCAGGTGTCTTTCCCTTGACCTTGTAAGCCTCAGCCGTTTGAGGCAGCATCCCAACGTGGCCCATCACTGGGATTCCCGCGTTGAGCAGGGCTTTCACGATTTGCGGTCGACTGCCTTCGACCTTGACCCCACACGCCCCAGCTCCGAGGAAGCGCTGGGCATTCTCCAAAGCGGCTTCTGCGGTGTTGTAGCTATTTATTGGCATGTCTCCTATGATTGGCGTGTTCTTTGCGCCTCTTGCTACGGCGCGTGTGTGGTAGACCATGTCTGCCATTGTGACACTCTTGGTATCAGCATGCCCTTGAATAACCATGCCCAAACTGTCCCCGACAAGAATCAGATCGATTTTCATCTCGTCAAGTATCTTGGCTGTTTGAAAATCATACGCTGTTAGCATTATGATTTTCTCTTTGCCTTTCTTTTGTCTAATCTTTTCCTGAAACTCCATTATTACCCTCCAAGAACCTTATCAAACCTGCAAGCGTCTCGTTCACAGGTGTCGGAATGCCGTGCTTCTTACCTAGGGTGGCTATTTTTCCGTTCAAGTAGTCAATCTCCGTCTTCTTGCGTTTTGTGATATCCTGGTACATAGACGAGAAATTCTTGTATCCTGCGACGGTTCTATCGATTCTTTCTGCCAGATCAGCAGCCAGAACGACTCCTTCAGCTTCTGCAACTGCAATGCACTCCCTGACAACCTCGATTCTCGTCTTCTTCAACGAGTCAACTATGATAGCGCCATCGGTGACTCGAAGAATCGCCGTCAACGGGTTCACCACACAGTTAACGACAAGCTTATTCCAAACGTCTCGATCAATGTTTTCGGACAGCTTCGCATCGAGACCACACTTGCTAAGCATTTCCACTATTTCCTCCGCAGTCTCGCCTTGACCTATGATTGTCCTCCCACTCCAAAACTTCACGACTCCGGGTTCAAGGAATTCGGCCGCCACCTTCAACACGCCTCTCAGAATCTTGACTTCCTTACCAGCAGTGTGCTCGACTATCTCTTCGTTTCCAATGCCATTCTGCAAAATCAGAATCACAGTGTCCTTTCTCAGCAGGTTCTTTATTCCGTCAATGGCTCTTGCTGAATCCTGCACCTTTGTAGTGAGGATTACAAGCGTTTTTTCAGGTATACTTCGGATTTCGGTGTCGGCCTTTAAGTGGAAAGTTCCGTCTATGTCACCTGAAACCGACAGACCTTTCGAGTTCACCGCTTCAACGTGAGCCTTGCCTCCAATCAGGGTCACGTCATGATTTCTGGACAGTGCCGCTCCAAAGGAGCTTCCAACAGCACCAGCACCCAAGATGAAGACCTTGTTAAAGGTCAAGCTTCTCGTCCTCCAATGTAGTGTGCTTTTCTTCCTTGACGAATTTAATCAGTCTTCGGTGGATCAAAGCAATTGATTCAGCCAGGTTTTTTTTGTTGTCAAAGCTTCGCAGAATATCTGCGGGGTTCTTTCGGCCCTGTTTCCGTAGTTTTCCTACAGTTTTTGTGAGTTTAGGGGTCGCTCTTGTGATGTTGTCTACTATGGTTATCGAGGCTTTCTGCGCTGTTCTGGACAGCGGGTTAAGGTCGACTGCTATGACTCTCTTGCCCATTTTGACGAGTGTTTCCGTTCTGTCGCCGTCTTCCAGCGGAACAAGAACCACATCAGCGATGAGAATGCCACGAGGATCCACGCGTCTTCTTTCGCTACCCAACTCTGGAATTCTTGCAGAAGCATCTTCTCCCACGCCTAGAACCTGTGAAGCACCTGCTCTTTCCAGAACCTTCTTGATCGCTTGTTCCCTTTCAAGTGACCTATAGAATAGATTGACCTCGATGCTTGCTCCTGTTGCCTGAGACAGCTTCACAACATCTTCGGCCACCAGTGCGGCTACGTTCCCGTTAACAGAGATCACTGGCTTCTTGGCTCTTACGATAGCGGCTGCCGCCGCTTCTATTGCTCTTAAGGCAGGTCCAGTTGTCTTCTCGCCCAATAAGTAATCGAAGGCTTCTCCCCTGCCGTGTGCAATGAGACCTGCTGAAGCCACAACTCCTTCATGAAAATGCTCAATCAGCTTCTCACGTATCCTGAGCGATTCTGCACGCGGATGGTCAGGAGGAACACTTGAGCTCGTCATTTCAGCAGTCGCGCTCCTTCAAAGTCTATCTCGCTTGAGACAATCACCCCTCCGAGACCGTGCTTACGGAAAATCCTTGTAATATCCTCAAGTGAATCTCGTTCGACCAGCGTGAACACGGATTCGCCGAACATGGCCATGCTGCAGGCAAAGCCAGCGGCGTCTGTTGCCTTCAGAACTCGTCTCACTCTCTCGGTTATCAAACCTACATGTTCAGCGAACTGACGAGAAAGCTCCAGAAAGCCAGCCAGATCAGGCTTCTCTGCTAGCTTGTTAACAAGGTCGCCGCCGAGCCTGTCCACGCGTTCGCGAGTAGTTGGATTTGTCAGTGATTCTTTCGTGGATAGCGGCCCGAAACTTAGGCACGCCACCATTGTGTTCTTTGAAACGGGAACTTGGAGGATCTCACCTATTCCGGGCGCACCCGGTTTGATTCGGATCTCCACGCCGCCAAGTGTCTCAGCGATTACCGTGCCCAGCCCAGTCTTGCATTCGACTTCAGTCACGTGCGCCATTTGGGCAGCTTCAGTTCTCGTCATGTTCAATTCAAGAGCTTCGTTCAGTGCCAAAGCCAAACTCAAAGCTGCAGCTCCGCTTGTACCGAACCCGGCTCCGATGGGGACGTTCATGCGATGTTCGATAAAAACACTATAGTGGCTGCATTTTTTTAGCCTAGAAAGCGCGACGTTCATGACTTGCCTTGAGACTTCCGCGGAGTCCTGTATAACACCATTGATCTTGATCTCTGATGAAAATTCCGGCGTTTTCTTGACCACGATTGTGGTTTCTATCCCATTGTTTAAACATACTCCAGCCCCCCTAGAACCAATGTACAAAGGATTCGATGAGTTATCGAATATCTGGAATAATCCCGTAATGTGGCAGGGAGAGAAAGCCCTAACTACTTTCATGCTTGCACGCCTGAATGGCAAAATTTGATGTTTGAGCGTCAAATAAGAATTCTGTATGGAATGTTTAAACACGTTTAGATTTCCTCAATGTAAGTCTTGCTATCTTCTGTACAGACGCTTATGGCTTCGAAGAGCTTATGATGATGCATACCTGAAGTAGCTCACTGTCGTACGTGTCTACGGTTATGTGTAGTTTTGTTCTACGCACAAGTTCTCTTATCTCGACTGTGCTGATGTTTGGTCAACGGAGAGAAATAGATAATGAAGCTGTTCAACAATAAGAAAGCACTGAGCACAGTAGTGACTACACTGATAATCCTAACGGTTTCAGTGTTGCTAGCGACGGTCGTCACGTTCTACGCTATCAACGTGACAACCACAAGAGTCCAGGAAGAGAACCTCTTCCTCACAAAACAGCA
>JBGOYR010000036.1:0-8772 GCA_041479765.1 Bathyarchaeia archaeon
GTTATTATGCTTCCGCCCAATCAGTCGATTGTTCAGGCTGAAAAGTGCGCGAAGATGGGCGCAAAGGCTCTTGTCATGATTACGGGTGGATACAAGAACGCTCAGCGTCAGCAGTTACTCAAGCTCAAGGAGAAATACGGCGTCAGGATTCTGGGGCCAAACACGATTATGGGCGTTATCAACGCTGCCAATGGACTGAACACTACTTTCGAAAAGGACATCATGCCAGTCAAAGGCAACATCGCGGTCATTTCTCAAAGCGGCGGTGTTGGCGCATGCTTGCTCGACTGGGCGTGTTTCTATCAGATCGGGATAAGCAAGTTCGCATTCGTGGGCGACAAGATAGACATTGACGATGTCGACCTCCTTCAGTACTATGGACAAGACAAAAACACGAAGGTAATCTGTCTCTACATGGAAGGGGTAAAAAATGGCCGCAGGCTCATCGAAGAGGCACGCAAAATCGTCAAGAACAAACCCATCCTGGTGCTAAAGGGCGGAGTTACACACGAGTCAGCCCAGAGAGCCAGATCACACACAGCTTCAATAGCGGGTTCTGACGCGGTTTTTGATGCAGCCTTTAAGAAAGCCGGAATCATACGGGTTGGCGACATTGAAGAACTGATGAACGCCGCCATCGTGCTCTCAAAGCAGCCTCCTATGCGCGGCGACAATGTGGCGGTCGTCAGCAACGTAGGCGGTCCAGCCATACTGACAGGAGACGCGGTTGACCGGATTGGACTGAAGCTTGCGGCTTTGTCGGAGAAAGTCAAGAAAAAGATTGAAAGCTCGTATCCGGGCGTCGATGCAACTAATCCTGTTGACATGATTGCTGATGCAAGAGCCGACCGGTATGAGAAGGTTCTTGAGCTCGTGATGGACGACAAGAATGTGGACGGGGTCCTAGTGATAAACATGCTCAAATCGACGTTCTTTGAACCAAAGGACGCAATGGTCATACAGAAAGTAGCTTCAAAGCATCCTGACAAACCCATTGTTGACGTACCTGCAGGTGGCGAGGATTTCGAACTTGTGCACAGAGTGATGCGCAACACAAATATTCCCTTGTACAATTTGCCAGAGAAGGCCGTTAAGGCCCTGAAAATCCTGAGAGCCTACGCTCTGGTGGCTGATAGACACTAACTATATTTCGTAGAGCCGCAGATTCTGTTTCTAGTCCTCTTCACCTTCCAGGTGGAACAGTGGCACAATCGCAAAAGTTCTCCGACCGAAGACTGGCTGAGCAGATTCTTGGCTTCTGCAAACGTGTAGCTGGGCTCCGCAAAATCAGTACTATCAGCATCTGCGGCAACTACGCTTTCGGAATGAAAAACCCGAAGGCAGCCATCGAGGTCTTGCTAGTGATCCGCGATTTCCAGCCCAGACTGATCAGCTATGTGAGAGTTTTTGATGGGCGGAATGTTGTGGTTTTTGCGGTTGATGAATGGGTTTTTGAAAGGGACGTTGACAAGGGCTTCTTAGGCGAAGCAATGGCTGGGTTGCTCGTTTTTCCCTACATCGCGCTGATTAACCCCCAGTACGTGTGCACCCAAGAAGTGAAGCTGAAAAAACGTTTGATCATCGAGTTGCTGTCAAATCTTGTTTTGGATTTTCCAGAACTCTCCTACGAGATTTGCATAAAGCCTGAGTATTTCATGTACGAAACCATGCTGAGCAGGGCTCGGCTGTTTCCACCAATGATCCACAGCCTGTTGGTGTTCATGCAAAACAACGTCAGAGAAAGGAACGTGGGGCTTACTCTTGAAGGATACTTGAAGGCTTTGAAAGAACTGGAAAACGAAAACCTGATTGTCTGTTCTGGCGGTTATGTCAAGATTTCCGAGGAGTTTGCTGTAAATGTCAGAAGTCGAAGGGTCCGTTTCGTCAATCTTTTCAAAACTGCGCCCAGAGCGCTGTTCACTTCCTTGTTGGGCATCATTCCAAGAGTCCTAGACGTTTTTTCCCAGAACAGAGAAATGTTTCTCAGATTTCAGAGGGTGAATGATCTGGAGTCACGAATCGTTCACAGTCTTGAAGTTCCCCAGAGATATCTGTACATCCCGACTGCACGAGGTTTGGTTCCCTTAGCCAACAAAGGCGATATTGAATCATTCGTGAGAAACGTCCTCTTCCTAAACAAGGACACACCGATCGAAATCGAGGAAATCGGCGGCGTCTTGAACGACGTTTACTTGGCCAAAGCCTCCGTGAATGGGGAGGAAAGGAAGGTTGTTGTTAAGTGGTTCAGGGAATGGTCAAGCTTCAAATGGTTTCCACTCACGCTGTGGACGGTGGGAACAAGGACGTTCGCGGTTTCAGGCAGGTCTCGGCTTGAGAGAGAAGTTGCGATCAACCAACTGCTGGACTCGAAGGGCTTTGATGTTCCTAGAATCTTGCATGCTATTCCAGACGAGCACCTGGTTTTCATGGAGTACGTAGAAGGCAAGAACGTGGGCAGCGTAATCAAGAGGCTTGCAGTGTCCAAGTCCCCGTGGGAAGTTAGGAAAGACTTAAAAACGATTGAGAGAGTCGGCAGAAAGTTTGCCAAGGTTCATTCATTTGACATTGCGCTGGGTGATACGAAACCTGAAAACATCACGATAGACGAACACGGCCAGATCTATCTCATGGATTTCGAGCAAGCCGCAAGAAACGGCGACAAAGCGTGGGACGTAGCCGAATTCCTATACTATGCCGGCCATGACGTTCCGCCTCTCGTGGAAGTCGGTGTCGCCGAACGCATCGCGAAAGCATTCGCCAAAGGGTATTTGGAAGGCGGAGGAAAGATTGAAACCGTCAAGAAGGCGGCAACAGCGAAGTACACTAAGGTTTTCAGTGTCTTCACGCTCCCACTCATCATACTCACCGTTTCGAACGTGTGCAGAAATGCAGACAAGCTGAAGGTGTAGACATGGTTAAACAAGAGACAACCTTGACGTTTCATGGTGGGGTCGATGAGATCGGCGGAAACAAGATTCTGTTGAAGGATGGAGACACGCGTGTTTTCTTGGATTTTGGCATGTCCTTCGGAATGAAGAAGCAGTTTTACTCACCGCCATTCCTGTCACCGAAAAGCGAAAAGAGCTTGAAAGAGCTCGGAATCCTGCAGAAACTTGAGGGCATTTACAGGTTTGATGAGAAGAAACCTGAGGTGGACGCGGTTCTTGTTTCCCACGGGCACTTGGATCACGCGGCCTACTTGTCTTTCATCAAACGCGAGATTCCAGTATACTGTGGTGAAACAACAAAAACCATTCTGACGACGTTAAGCAAGATGCGTCGAGCCGACCTGGAATTCGATGTTGAAGACCTGGATTTCAGGCCATTAAGAACAGGGGACAAGTTGAGTGTTTGCAATGTGACCATTGAGCCCATTCACGTCGATCATTCGGTTCCGGGCGCCTATGGATTTGTGATTCACACTTCCCGCGGAGCAGTTGTCTATACGGGTGATTTTCGAGTTCATGGAGCCAAGCCAGAGATGACTCGTGACTTCGTTGACAAGGCGAAAGCGGTGGAGCCTGAAGCCGTGATTTCTGAAGCCACGAACATGACAGGGGCTTCGATTTCAACAGAAAGCGAAGTTGAAAGCAAGCTGAACAGCATTGTGTCCCAAACGGATGGGATTGTGCTCGCTGAATTCGCTTATGCGGATGTTGACCGTTTGAACAGTTTCTACCGTGTCGCTAAGGCGAATGGGCGATGCTTGGCTGTGTCGCTCAAGCAAGCAAACTTGTTGAATGCGCTTCGCGCAGACAGAGGCTTGAACGTGCCAGACTTGAACGATCCAAACGTTTTGATTTTTCGAAAGTCGAAGCAGACGAGCTACAAGTGGGAGAAGCAGCTCACTGAGCAATATCCGGACAAGGTCAAGAACGCCTTCGACGTTTCGAAGCAGCAATGCAAGGTAGTTCTGGCCCTGTCATTCTACGAATTGGAGGAGCTTGTAGACATTCAGCCTGAAGCAGGCAGCTGCTATGTCGTTTCCTCTTCAGAGCCGTTCAACGAGGAGATGGAGATAGACCATGAAAGACTCGTCAACTGGCTGAAACACTACGGTCTACCCCAGTACCAGGTGCACGTTTCAGGGCACATAATGCCGTTACAGCTCAAGAGCGTGCTTAAAGAGATAAAAGCAAGGAAAATTTACCCAGTTCACACCGAACACGCAGACCTGTTCAGGAAATTCATGCGAGACCTGAAAGGCCAAACAGTGTCAATTGAGAAGGGCAAAGAGTACAAGTGTTGAAAGCGCAGATTCAAGTTGGAGCATAGGAAAGGTACCACCTACGCCTGAAGACGCATTTCCAAGAATGGTTAAATATGCTTCGAATCGAGGAGTGGACGTGAATTGTTTGAACTGGAGAACGAACGTCGTTCTAGCAGTGCTAATGCTCACTTGTCTATTCACAGCGGGGCATGGAATGCGGAATGCCAACAGTCAATATTCTGTTGGAGTACTACAGCCGTTCTGGAACATCACTCGTGGAGGTTCTGGCGCTGACGAAGGTTGGGGCGTAGCAGTGGATGATGTTGGCTACGTGTATTTTGCAGGATTCGACAGAGTGTCAGAAGCAACCGCAGACATCTTCCTGCGCAAACTTTCGCCTGACGGAACCGAACTGTGGAACTCTTCGTGGGGCGGCTTATTTGACGACGAAGCCTTTGTCGTCACGACGCAAGGCGAATACGTTTACGTTGGGGGCAGAACTGTCAAGAGCTTTGTTCTGACTTCGACCAACATGACTATTCTGAAATTTCATGCTTCAAACGGATCTCTGGTTTGGAACGAGACGTGGGATGGTGGACACGGTTACGATGAGGTAGATGGTCTTGTTTCGGATGGGAAGTATCTTTACGTCTCGGGGTGGACCACCGGAGCGTCCACGTACACCGATGTTGCTGTTCTGAAATATGATGTGAACGGCACGCTTGTCTGGCAACGCTCTTGGGGAACCGGTGGCGTAGATGAGGCTAATGGGCAGATGGGCGTGGATGAGAACTACATTTATGTAGTTGGTCACTACAACGCAACGCCGTTCGGGTACGGGAGTCTCGGAGGCGAAGCCGTTCTGGTCGCGTTCAACAAGACGGATGGGAGCTACGTTTGGAACGCGACTTGGGGTGGGGCAGGGCTTGATGATGCTTTCGGCATGACTATGGATTCGAGCCACATCTATTCGGTGGGCATAACGAACAGCTTCGGTGGAGATCGCATCTTTCTATTGAAATACGACAAGACAGGTTCACTGGTTTGGAATGCAACGTGGGGAGGAAGTGGCTACGAACTTGCTAGGTCGGTCGGTGTTGACGCCAACCGCACGTCTATCTACGTTGCAGGAAGCACAACGAGCTATGGTAATGGAGACTATGACGTGGTGTTGCTACGTTATGACCAGAATGGGAACCTGACGCTGAGCAAGACTTGGGGAGGCGCCAAGCTGGACCGGTCTCATGGAATTGCCGTAGACGATTCGTTTCTTTACATCGTTGGCGACACGTGGAGCTTCGGCAATGGCAGTGAAGACGCTTTCCTCCTCAAAGTTGATGTAGAGGGCGGAAACACGATCCCTGAATTCGGGCAACCAGTATTGCCTGCTCTGCTCGCATCTACATTTGTTGCTTTTGCAGTCTATCCTGTGTTGCGCAAGAAATTTGGAGATAGAAGAACGCGTTTTGCAAAGTCTGACAGTGGATATTGAGGTTGGATTCTTAGGTTTTGTTGTGTGTGTTGATTCATAACGTATAAGTTCGTGTCTTGTCTCTTGCTATTTGCGATGAGGATGAACGCCAACCCAAGACTAGACCGACGCCTGCAACTGCTTTTCCATGCGCTAGGCTTGAGCTGCGTAGGCGGAGCCATATTTCTCCAAGTCTTGGTTTTCGCCGATATACTACAGCACGGTCGCTTCACGGCAGTAGAGAATAACTCTGCTATCCTAGCGTTCGAGATCGGCCTAACCGTTTTTGCGCTTTTCTACTTCGCGTACACGTATCAGCGTTTCATCCGTTCGGTGAAATAGCCGTCTTCTAAGGCAAGTCTTAAGAACGCTTTTCAGGCAACCGCTAAACGGCGACACGAAGGCGAAAAGCCTTAAGAACAGAACTTAATACAACGTATTCGCGAATTCTGCCAGAACGGTGAAAACCATGAAACCAGAAAAAACAATCGCGCTTGTCATCGTATTCGCTCTAGCCCTATCATTCGTTCGACCCTGTGCGGCACAAGACCCTGCCGCAATGAGGACGTTCTTTTCACAAGTATACCCGGGCATCTTTGTAGGTGTAAATGCGAGTCAGGAAGTCTCTCCTGCTCAGAATATCACGCTCAGGCTTTGGGTGGAATGCAGATCGCTAGATGTCGCCATAGACAGCCTCAACATCAGCGTCTACGGTTTCGAACTGGGCAAAGAGAAGGTTTTGCTGAAAGACGTCGTCTGCATCGCCACGAGAACCCTGTTGACATTCAATCAAACAAGAGTGTACAACTATACTGTGCCAGTGCCGAGCGACGTTTGGGACACGACATACGCTGAGCTGGATTTCAGCTACAAGATTGCCGACGAACCTCATGAATACAGTCCAAGTTTCTCGCTGACTCTCGTCAGAAACGTGTACCTTGAAAACCTTGAGAGACAGCTCAAAAGCCTGAATGAAAGCTATGCTGTTTTGAACGCTACTTACTGGGCCTTGAACGGCACCTACGCGCAACTGAACGAGAGCTACTCGGAACTGAGGCAGAACTACACTTCGCTTCAGGTGAATGTGGGTGAGCTTGACAACGCGCGAAGAGTAGTAGCCATTCTTGTGGTGACAACCGTTTTCTTCATCGCCACAACCTTCTACTTGGTCATACGGAAACCGAGAGAATCCTGGTAGTTCATCATCGGTCGATTTGCCTGAATCCTACTGCTCGCGCTTTCCCTTGGACAGAAAAAGCGACACAAGACTAGTTTTTGTGAAGGTTCTGTGCAGCCATGAATGTCAGTCCCTTCTTTGTAAGAGCCTTAGCGGTTTCGTTTAGGGCGTTATGCTTGTCCAAGTAGTTGATCAGTAGTTTGGGCATTAATCCTTTTTCGATTATGTCTTTTTTTGGCATGAAGTAATCCAGAATGTCCGATGGATGCTCACGCCTTCCGTCGATTTCGGGGATTCCGCCTTCGTGCTTGGCGCTGATGTTCTTAACGTGATCTGCGAGCTCTACGAGTTCGTCGGTTCGGTTGTAGGGTTGTCGAACGATGCTTTTGTAGGCTTCGGTTATGTGATGTTCAATGCGGATGATGTCTTCAAAACCCAAGGCTCTCCTCGTGTAAGCGGTGAGTTCGATTGTTTTGTTGTTCACTGAGTTTGAGAGGTTGAAACCAATAAGCGGCGTCGAACCATCATCTCTGCTCATCAGCTTCGCTGTCATCAGCGTCCAAAGGATCGAGTAGGGATTATCATTCCCCAAGAAGACTGAGATCTTGAACTCGATGTCTATCCCGAGCTTGCGCAAGAAGTACCCAAGCAAGACCGTTCCGGGATTCGTGTTCAGAACTTGTGTAAGTCCGTATTCAGTGTAGTAGTGCAGAAACTCGTCAACCCACTTCAGTGCATATTCGTTCGGTGCGCCGACGCCTCCGAAGTAGCCTGTTATAGTTTCTGCCCCACCCAGGTGAACGTTGATAGGCTTGCCATCCGGTCCGGGCAAGGTTCCCTTGGTGTCCAATGTTTGCACGTAGGAGGCGCCAATTATCTGCATTCCAGCTGCGAACGCCAGAACGTCGTCGTCTTCAACCTGTTCCTTCATAGAGCGAACGCGGATGTAGCGGCTCGGCATGAGTTCCTGCTTTTCGATGGCTTGTTTTGCCTCTTCAGCAAGCCAAGGAAAGAAGTTGAATGCACTGATCTCTAGTGTAACTGCAAAGGATTCATCAAACCTTGTGGAATCGGCCTTTCCCCTGAGGATTTTCCTGCGGTAGTCTGGTATGCTTATGAAGGCTTGTTTGTCCCGCTGTTTCATCAGCCAGTCAAGGTCCCTAACGAAAGGCGACTTCTTATTCTCAAGCCTTTTCATCAAGTTTTCAAGCTTGCGGGATTCCTTAGCCTTGCGGTTGATCTCATCAACCCCGCCATGCTCGTCAACGATTTCGAGCAAACCATTCGTAAGAGGGTTATCTTTCTTCAAGAGAAAATCATTGATTGCTTCAAGATTCTCTTCCCTGATCTTAAGCTTCTCTCTAGGGTCATTCAACGTTTTCTCCTCCAAGTATCATAAGCCTATGCAGTTGAAACCGATTTAAGCATTTTCCGGAACGTTCTCGCTTGTCTTCGTTCTGTCTGTTTTAAGCTCCTCAGTCATTATCAAGTAGAAGCTGCACTTGAAAGCTTAAATGATTTGAGACGCATGGTTTAGCTAACAAGGTGGAACACGGCTATGTTTAAGCCTGAAGGAATCTTCCCAGCGTTGGTCACGCCATTCACTGATGACGGAAAAAGCATAGATGAAGAGCGACTGCGCATTCTGGTTAACCGTTGCATCGAGTTGGGTGTCCACGGCGTCGTTCCGTGTGGCACGACGGGCGAATTCACAAACCTCACGATGGAAGAGAAGAAGCGAGTGATCAAAGTTGTAATCGACGAAGTCAACGGACGAGCCCCAGTAATCGCTGGAACTGGCGCAAGTGGAACAGCTGAAGCCTTGGAAATGACGAAGTATGCCAAGGATGCAGGTGCTACGGCGGCGTTGATAGTCACGCCCTTTTATCTGAAGCCGGCAGATCGAGGGATCTA
>JBGOYR010000037.1:0-8447 GCA_041479765.1 Bathyarchaeia archaeon
GGAAAGGAACAGGGGAAAACCTCGCAAGAATACTTGGAAAGCGTCGCCGTCTGCTTTGTCGACCCGCAAGACCTGAAGCAACTTGGAATGAAGGAAAAAACCAACATCCTGATTTCAACGAAGCATGGGTCAGTCGTTGTGAAAGCTCTGAAATCGCTCAGGACTCCGCATCGGGGAGTTGTGTATGTTCCTTATGGTCCATGGGCTAATGCAATTGTAGACCCGGAAACTGACAGCATCGGAATGCCGTCACTGAAGGGGATTTTTGCCGAAATCGAACCTGCCACTGATAAGCCTTTTCTGGATTTGCATATGCTTCTGAAAAAGCAATTCGAGAAGGAAGAACATGACTATCGTTAAGGCTGTCACGTGTCCAGTTTGCGGGTGCCTGTGCGATGACATAGAATTAACAATCGAGAACGGCAGAATCGTTGACGTAGGAAAAGGTTGCGCCATGTCAGAGTCCAAGTTCCTGAGCTACAACGGCGAACACCGCATCTTGAAGCCGCTTATGCGGAAAAAAGGAGAACTTGTTGCTGTTTCACTTGGTGAGGCTATACACGAAACAGCAGAGATTCTGGTTGAAGCAAACTATCCGCTTTTGTATGGCTGGAGTTCAACAAGCTGCGAAGCCACCAGAGTCGGAATCGAGTTGACCGAGGAAATCGGTGGCGTAATCGACAACACTTCAACAGTCTGTCATGGACCATCAACGTTGAGCATTCAAGAGGTCGGCATTGCTTCGTGCACTCTTGGACAAGTCAGACATCGTGCTGACGTTGTTGTCTACTGGGGAAGCGATCCGTGGAGCTCGCATCCTCGACACATTGAACGGTACACGTCTTTCTCCGAGGGAAGATTCGAAAGGAGCGAATGGAAAGACTACGTGAAAAAGACTAAGGCCTTGACAAACAAGAAGAAGCTGGAAAGCGCCCGTAGGAGAATTCCGGTTGAGGAAAAGCCCACGTTGACTTTGTCATTTAGGAAGGAGTTTTGCCCAGAGATTCCAAAACAGGGAAGAAAACTCGTGGTCGTTGATGTCCGAAGAACGAAAACCGCCGAGGCAGCTGACTACTTCATGCAGGTAATGCCTAACAGCGACTACGAACTTCTGGAAACCCTTCGAGCTATAGTAAGAGAACAGGATCTGGATGTTACTGAAGTCGCCGGCGTACCTGTATCACAGCTGGAGGAACTTGCCGAATTGATGATTAGCTGCAGCTTTGGTGTTCTCTTCTTTGGGCTTGGTTTAACGATGAGCAGAGGGAAGATGAGAAACGTGGACGCGGCGCTCTCTCTGATTCGCGACCTAAACGTGCGTACGAAGTTCATGATAATGCCTATGAGAGGCCACTTCAACGTTTCAGGCGCAGACACGGTTTTTACGTGGCAAACAGGCTACCCTTATGTAGTTGATTTCTCTCTTGGCTATCCGCGATACAACCCTGGAGAAACGTCGACCGTTGACATTCTTATGCGAAGGGAATCAGACGCTGCGTTGATAGTAGCCTCTGACCCCATTTCAAACCTTCCTAGAAAAGCCGCTGAGCATCTAGTCAAGAACCCGCTAATAGTCATTGACCCTCACATGAACGCGACAGCCCTGATGGCAGACATCGTCTTCCCTTCCGCCCTGGTCGGCATTGAAGCTGAGGGAACAGCCTACCGCATGGATCATGTGCCCCTTCCGTTGAAGAAAATTGTCGAGCCGCCACACGGAGTGCTTTCAGACGAGGAGATTCTCAAGCAGATTCTCTCTGAAGTCAGGAAGATAAGACAAAACAAGAAGGAGGCTGAAGCTTAAGTTGGAACTTCTTGTGAGGAACGGTTTCGTCTATGATCCTGCCAACGGGGTTGACGGCGACAGGATGGATATCGCAGTTAAGGATGGGAAGATCGTTGAAAAGGTGAATGAGCGCAGGGCGAAGAAGGTTGATGCTTCTGGAATGATAGTCATGCCTGGCGGTGTGGACATTCACAGCCACATCGCAGGACCGGAAGTGAACACTGGTCGCGAATTAAGACCTGAGGATCACTTCAGAGATTATGAACGCAGAACGCCCGTAACTAGGTCTGGCGTAGGTCGTTCCATCCCTTCCACGTTCACAACCGGTTACCGTTATTCGCGGATGGGCTACACTACGGTGATGAATCCTTCCATGCCACCGTTAGAAGCCAAGCATACACATGAAGAGTTGAACGACACGCCTATGGTTGACAAGGCTTCATACCCGCTTCTGGGAGACTGGTGGCTCGTGCTACAGTACTTAAGCCAAGGAAACATCGAAGAACTAGCAAAACATGTAGCGTGGATGATAACCTCAACCAAAGGATATGCCATAAAAATCGTCAACCCCGGCGGGCTTGAAGCGTGGGGCTTCGGAAGGAACCTGCACGATCTAGATGATCAAGTTCCGAACTTTTGCATAACGCCTCGCGAGATAATCCGCGGATTGTGCAAGGTGAACAAGCTTCTAAACTTGCCTCACACCATTCACGTTCACACCAACAACCTTGGACAACCCGGAAACTATGAAACCACTCTCGAAACGATGGAGTGTGTCAAAGACCTAGCATGCGAAGGCAAACCGGTAATCCACATCACGCATTGCCAGTTTAGCGCTTTCAAGGGTGACGACTGGCGAACTCTTGAGTCGGGAGCAGAAGAAATCGCAAAATACGTCAACTGCAACTCTCATGTTACCTTGGACATGGGCCAAGTGATATTCACAAAAACGACAACGATGACAGCTGACGGCCCTTTTCAATTCGACCTCTACAAGCTTACAGGAAACAAGTGGGTGAACCATGACGTGGAAACGGAAACGAGTTCTGGCATCGTACCTTTCCGTTACCGGCGCAAGAGCTATGTTCACGCTGTTCAATGGTCGATAGGGCTTGAGTTGGCGTTGCTGATTAAAGATCCATGGAAAATCTATCTGACGACAGATCATCCGAACGCCGGGCCATTCACGCACTACCCGAAGATAATCGGCTGGCTAATGAGCAAGAAAGCCAGAAAAGCCACCCTGAAAAAGATCCACCCACGGGCAAGAAGCCGAGGCCTTCTTCCATCCATGGACCGTGAATACACCTTCTACGAGCTTGCGATAGCAACAAGAGCAGGCCAAGCAAAAGCCTTGGGGCTCAAAAACAAAGGGCACTTAGGCGTCGGCGCAGATGCTGACATTGCAATCTACAACCTGAACCCGCAGACGACCGATCCTTCTAAGAAGTACAAAACGCTGAGGAAAGCCTTCAAACGGGCAGCTTACACAATCAAAGGTGGGGAAATAGTTGCCAAAAACGGAGAGATAATGAAGCAAGTTGAGGGCGCGACCATGTGGCTTGATGTGCAAGTCTCTGAACCTTTGAAGGTGTCTGAAGACATGAAAAAGCGATTCAGGGAATACTGGACAGTCGAATACGACAACTATCCAGTGACCGAGAAATACCTTGCGAATTCATGCCCAACAACTGTGCAGGCCAGTGTATAGATGATAACGCTCTACCCTTTGAAGACGTTCAGGTATCCAGTAACCGCAGAATGCATGAGCCCGGACGCATTTCAAGGCAAAACCCAGGTCGAAATAGAGTCAATGCAAATCTATGAGGGAAACAAGCAAAGAAAAATCACAGAACTCTTCAAATGCCAAGTCAAGACGAAAGACAAACAGGAAGGCACAGTCATAACGATTGAAGGCGATGTCAGTCAGGTTCGGCGGATAGGTTCAGGGATGACGAGTGGCGAGATAATCGTGAACGGAAATGCGGGCATGCATCTGGGCAAGAAAATGAAGGGCGGCAAGATAATGGTTCATGGAAATGTCGGCGGCTGGGCTGGTTCAATGATGAAAGGCGGCGTAATCGAAATCCATGGGGACGCAAGCGACTATCTGGGTGCACCGTACCGTGGAAGCACTGAGGGTATGCATGGAGGGCGAATAACTGTTTATGGGAACGTCGGCAACGAAGCAGGCGCCCAAATGAAGAAGGGCATTATCAGGGTGTTTGGAAATGCCGGGCAGTTTGCTGGCTTTCGAATGCGTGATGGTACAATATACGTTCAAGATGATTGTGATGGAAGAGCAGCCGCCTGCATGATTGACGGCAAGGTCATAATCGGAGGAGTCGTGGAGTCCATTCTTCCTACCTTCTCTATTGACAGCGTGAAACTGAAAGTGAAGATTCAAGAAGACGAAACAGCCCAAGGACCTTTCTATGTCTTTCTAGGAGATCTTGCAGAAAACGG
The DNA here is from genome assembly GCA_041479765.1 of Bathyarchaeia archaeon. Lineage (GTDB taxonomy): Archaea > Thermoproteota > Bathyarchaeia > Bathyarchaeales > Bathycorpusculaceae > DATKKK01. The sequence goes on from JBGOYR010000037.1 coordinate 4,253, forward strand.
AAAGGGCAAGCTTTATGTCTTGAAAGACAAGAATCCGCACCTAAGCCACTACGAGAAGCTTCTCTAGGGAGAAAAACTGATATGAAGAAGACTTTAAGCGTGAATCGCCTTGCATGGAAGCTACTGGAGAGATTACTAGAAAACCCCGAGTTCTACGGAGTGATAGTTCAAAGAAGGGCCTCGGGAACGATCATAATCGACGCTGGGATAGAAGCCAAAGGCGGTTTTCAAGCAGGAAAGCTCGTGACCGAAATCTGCATGGGCGGATGTGGAGAAGCGAAAATAACCTGCGAAAAATACGGAGACCTTGAACTCCCGTCGATATTCATCTATACTGATCACCCGATTATAGCAACATTGGGTTCACAGTATGCAGGCTGGCAGATAAAAGAAGGCGACTATTTCGCAATAGGCTCTGGCCCTGCAAGAGCTTTGGCGTTAAAACCAAAAGAGATCTACGACCAAATCGGATACAAGGACAATTCTGACAAAGCTATCGTAGTGTTGGAGACTGATAAGCCTCCCCCAAAGAAACTCGTTGAACGCCTGGCGGAAGATTGCCATCTTTCACCTGAGAATCTTGTGATAATTCTAGCTCCCACAAGTAGTGTTGCTGGCACTGTTCAAGTTTCGGGAAGAATTGTGGAAACTGGGATTCACAAGTTGAGAAAGCTCGGGTTCGATCCCAACGCGATTGCTTATGCGTGGGGTTGTGCTCCTGTTCCACCTGTTCACCCAAAGTTTGTGCACGCAATGGCAAGAACGAACGACGCAATTCTCTACGGTGGAACAGCCTACTATGCTGTTGAATATGATGATGACGAAGCATTGCAGAAAATCGTGAAAAAGGCACCCTCCAAAACCTCCAGAGATTACGGGAAACCTTTCATAGAAACATTCAAGAAAGTCAACTACGACTTCTACAAGATCGACCCAAATCTCTTCTCGCCAGCCGTCATAATCATGAATAACTTGAGGACTGGCAGGGTTTTCAAAGCTGGCGAGATCAACCATGAAACATTGGCAAAATCACTAGGCTTCCTATGAGATCCTTTGCCGTCTGAGCACCAATTCTACCTTCAAAGGCCGTAGATAGGGAAGCCGGTGTTACTATTGGCGCTTGTTCAGATGGATGAAGTGTTGCCTCATGAAGTCTTTGAAGCCTTTGTTTCCGCCAAGAGCACCCATAAAAACTCCTAGGAGCAGCATCTCAATCCAAGCCTTGATCATCACTGAAAGCACGAATAGGTGTATAGAACCCAAATACATTGCCACTTGTGGAAGCAAGATCACGACAAGCACTTCAAAGTAGACTATTGTGAAAAGTGCTTCTGGCACGTACCCAATCAAGGTGACAGCGATCATCTTCCAAGATGCATGCTTAGATTCATTTACCTTGAATGCCCTCATCAAGTAGCCAACAGTCAAACCCGTCAAAGCCTTTCCAACCGGTAAACCTATTAATCCAAGCAAACCCAAGCTTCCGCCCAAGTACCCGAAGTAGAAACCCGGTCCTATTCCCACTATTAGGCCAGTGAGGAATCCTATCCACGGACCCCCATATGCTGCTGCAACCAAGGTTCCGATGCTAGAGAGATCCAGAGCTATTTGGTTTGTCTTGAAAATGGTTTGCGATATAATGAACATGGCATTTCCCAAGGCTCCCATAAGAGCAACAAACATTAGCTTTTTCGGGTTTCCAAACATATTCATGCCTTCATCACTAGTCAAACCGTTCGATCGTTTACCCGTATATAAGTTTCTACTCACAAAAGGGTAGCCAGATGCGATAGAACCTTGAGAGATAAATACAGCTTGCGCATATTTCCCTCTGGGAATACCGGTTGTCCAGTGTCATAAGGCTATCTTCGAAACAGATCAAAACCTGGCTTGAAAGCCAAGCAGGTTCCGTGTTCAATCCAGTTCACGCCAAGGCTCAAAGACTTCTTGGTGAAATCCGCAAAGCCCTCCAGAAGCTTCAAGAATCGAGCAAGATGCTTCTGGATAATAGCGCAAAAGAGGCTGAAAAGAAAAGCGAGAAAACGTTCCGAAGGGCTAGAGCACTGAATAAGCTAGCACGCCTATTTGTTGAACGAACTCAACGCATTGAGATACCTGATAAGGCTTCCTATGCTGGTCTCACCGGGTTGCTTGAAGAAACCCGAAAGGTGCTGCTTGTCATCGAAGTTGATATCAGAAACTGGTTTCCCAGAATATCTCCTTTTTTCATCCTTGATAGAAGGAAGTTCCAGATTACCTTTGAGAGAACGAAAGAAACGCTGAAAGAAGCCGATAGTTTCGTGACAAAAGAATACGTAAAAACTAAGACACTAGAAGAAACCTTTCAACTCGCAGACAAGCTACAGAGCCTCGAAGAACAACTAACAAGCTTAGAAAATGGGACGTCGAAGACTGAAGGCGAGAGAGCTTCTATTGAGAAAGAAATAGCTGAAGCGCAACAGGAAATTGCTGAACTGAAAAGCAAGGGAAGTCTGAACGAGCTTTCGGGGATGGACCGCGAAATAGAAGCTTTAAGCGGAGAATTGAAGCAGAGTCTTCAGCATCTTCAAAAACCCTTCATCAAGCTCCAGTCTCTGGCTCTTCACGGGGGAGGAAGCGGGCTAATGCAAGAGGAATCCACCAAGCTTAACCAGTATCTGGAAAACTCCTTTGAAGCATTTGTCACCGAACAAAACGGTTATCCACTGCTCAAAGCGATTCTGGAGAAACTGGATCTGTCAATGTCCGAGAAACTGAATCTGAAGCCAGAGAAAGAACGAAAAGCAAAACAAGCCCTCGGCAGCATTCTTCGCCAGAATTCCTTGACGATCCTCCACCGGAAATGCCTCGACGCATCAGCTCGGAAAAAACAGCTTCTGGCCTCAGCAGAAGTTGCGGAAGTGCAAGCGAGCTTGTCAAAGCTTCAAGAGCATCTTGAAATGCTGGAACGAAAGAAGAAGATCGCGGAATCCGAAGCAAGTGTGGCGAAGCGAACACACAACGAGATATTAGAAAAGATACGCAACTCCAAGAGCACGATAGAGAAGAACGTTTCTGACTTCATGGACAAGAAGATTCAGGTTGAATGATCTGAGGCGTAGCAATTGCGGAATGTCTTCATGCAAATCGTCAAGCGCGCCCTAGAAACCAGTTGCGAAGAGTTCTGCCAAGTCGTTGAAGAAGCCACGCGATTGCTACGTGAAGAAAACGGGACGATCGGAAGCCTTCACGTAACCGGAAGACTTGTTAGAGTGAGACCTGAGGGCGAAGCGCTGGTAGTGGGTGACTTGCACGGGGATCTGGAAAGCCTTATCGACATCTTCAGAAGCAGTGACTTTCTACAGAGAATGAGCCAGAACGGCAATGCTTCACTCATTTTTCTCGGAGACTATGGCGACCGGGGGGCCTATTCGGTCGAGGTGTACTATACTGTTTTGAAGCTGAAGGTGCTGCATCCCAAGCAAGTTGTCCTGATGCGCGGAAACCATGAACAGTTTTGCGTTCGCGGAGGTCTGGATGACCTTGCACCTTCGCCGCATGATTTGCCTCTGCAGTTTCAAGCGAAGTTCGGCGAAAAATGGGATGAAGCATACGGCAAGACTCGGGAATTGTTCGAATGTCTCTATACCGCGTTGCTTGTTGAAGAACGCTATATGATGGTTCATGGCGGCTTGCCGGAGAAAGCCAGCAAAATTGAAGACTTGGCATACGCGCATACATCGTATCCAAAAGAGAAGCTTCTTGAAGACATGCTTTGGAGCGACCCCGAAGAAACGATTGTTGGAGTGCATAAGTCACCTAGGGGAGCTGGAAAGCTGTTCGGCGAAGACATAACAAACAAAGTGCTGAAGCGATTCAATGCTAAAATCCTGATCAGAGGCCACGAACCATGCGAAGAAGGCTTCAAGATCAACCATCATGGCAAGATTCTGACCCTTTTCTCATGCAAAGGATCACCGTACTTCAACACTCATGGAGCCTATCTTGATGTGGAGCTTTCTAAAAGATTTGAGAATGTGGAGCAACTGGTCCCGTACATTCACAGGTTTTAGGATCTGGGTTTTGTGCAGAACCTTTAAGAACCTTACTTCCGTAGCGTTTTTCGTTGACTCAAACGCACGTAGAAGGTTTCGTTTTTGAAGATAGGAATAGCCACGCGAAACAGGGATTCTTGGAGCTCGACCCAACTCAGAGA
>JBGOYR010000038.1:0-8369 GCA_041479765.1 Bathyarchaeia archaeon
CGCTTGTCAAGTAGTTCATGTTTTCTAGTCCTTTGACGGGTGGGAGGTCGGGTCTTGCGCCTGAGACGATGAATATGCGCTCGCCGCGTATGATGCTGTCGCCGACTTTCAAAGTGTAGTCTGAGACGAATTCGCCTACGTCCTTAAACCATCTTAGGCCTGGATCAGCCTCAACTGCTCTAGCTTGGTGCTCACTGTCTTCACTCACAAATTGCTGCATCCTCTGCATAATCTTCAGAAAGTCAATTGACATAATCTTTGCATTCACACCAATCTTCTGCGCCTCTTCAGCGATGGCTATAACATCTGCAGGATAGATCAGCATTTTTGACGGAATACAACCACGGTTCAAACAGGTTCCGCCCATCGGGCCAAACTCAACCACAGCCGTTTTGAAGCCGTTGGCAACTGCGGCGGCAGCCACATTCGTCCCTGAACCCGAACCTATAACTAGGATGTCAAACTTCTCCATGACACCAGCTCGGACACATGCTTGTCAAGATGTTGATGGCAACGACAGATAACCTTTACCCATAGTTTCTCTGCCGCACCCGCTTGGATGGTGACTGGCTTGTTTTTGCAGAGCGGCATGATGTCTTCGAAATCGCGTACGTGTCTCTGGCTTTGTCTATGTTGTTCACGAAAATCATATATCGAAAGAATCATAGTATTTGCTGATCCTTGCTGGTGAAGGAGAGGTTGTTGTGAAGAGCAATCCTGTTGTGAAGACGATGCTTGAGCACAAGTCGATCCGGAAATACTCGGATGAAGTGCCTTCTGAAGAGATTGTTGAGACGGTTGTTCGTGCGGGTCAGCAGGCACCTTTTGCCTATCAGTGTTACAGCGTGTTGTTGTCGCGAAACAGAAAGCGGAACCCTTGGAAGGCGCCGTTGCTTTTTACGATTTGTGTGGATTCGCACAAGTTTGAGCTTATCATGACTAGGAGAAACTGGAAGCTGGTTGTCAATGATCTTTCACTGCTGATTCTCGGGATTCAGGATGCGGCTTTGATGGCAGAGAACATGATGGTCGCAGGAAGAAGTTTAGGGCTTGGAAGTTGCTTCTTAGGCTCAGCGCCGTACCGAGCTGACAAGATAGCAGAAGAATACAAACTGCCCAAACGGGTGTTTCCGCTTGTTCAGTTGACGATGGGCTATCCGGATGAGGACCCACCGCCCAGACCTCGATACCCACTGGAGTTCACGTTGTTTGAGGACAAGTATCCCGAGCAAAGTGAAGCCAATATATCAAGGGCCATGAAGCAGATGGATGAGGGCTACCTTGCACAGGATTACTATAGAAAGGCAAACTTCAAGATACCGCTGGAAGGAGGTCGCAAGGAGACGTTCACTTTTGACGATTACAGTTGGACGGAGCATATTTGCAGGAAGCTGGGACAGTGGTATCCTGCTCCGAAGGAGTTGCTTGAACAGTTCAGGAAGCGCGGCTTCAATATTGTTGGTGAGACCGGAGCGAAACCCCGTTCGAGAAGAAAGCCAAAAACAAAATAGCGAATAATTCTTGCTTGGTTTCTGGTTCCTTTATCAGAACAAGCGTTGGAACAAAGCTTTAAATCCTTAAGAAAAAGATTCGTTCACGACGAATGGGAGAATACACTTTTGAGTAGAGGACCTTATCTGGCAACGCTGGACATTGGGTCAAGCGTCGGAAGGTGCCACATTTTCGACGTGAACGGAAGTGAAATCTCGAGCGCTGAACAGGAATGGACCCGCGCTTGGCTGAGCACGAATTGGGATGCACAAGTCGCTTGGCAAGCACTCTCTACAGTAACCAAAGAAGCCGTCAAGAAGGCGAAAATTTCAAATGACGAGATTGCAGGAATAGCTTCCACAAGCCTGCGGGAGCAAGTTGTCTTTCTGGACAAAAACGGTGAAGAGCTTTCCTTTCCCCCAGACATTGAGCTCATGCTGATAGGAGGGCAAATCGCGTCCGAGTACGGCCAAAGGATCTATCTGAGCTCAGGGCATTGGCCTATGCAGGGTTTTATGGCTCCTTCATGGCTTTCATACCTTAAAAAGCTCAAGCCAGACACTTTCCAGAAAATCGAAACTATCCTGAGCCTGAACGACTGGGCACTCTTCAAGCTCAGCAACGAAAAAGCATCCGAACCTGCCGGAGCATGCGAAACCTGCCTTTTCGACATAACCAAACTCGAATGGAACACGGAAATAATAGGCGCATTGGGCTATCCTGAACACATCTTTCCCAAAATACTGAAGAACAGTCACGTCCTTGGCGAGGTCACTCAGAAAGCCGCGACCGAGACAGGGCTGAAGGCGGGAACACCTGTTGTCGTTGGAGGTCCAGACACGCAATGTGGACTCATAGGAACAGGCGCGATCAATGAAGGAGAAACAGCGGCTGTAGCTGGAACAACCACGCCCATACAGATGGTGCTTTCTAAGCCTATCTTCGATGGAAAGTCGAGAACGTGGACGTGTTGTCACGCTGTTCCGGGTAAGTGGGTTCTTGAAAGCAACGCTGGTCTAACAGGTTGGATTTTCCGCTGGTTCAGAGACGAGTTCATGGACGCTGAAGCTACACTGGCAAAGATGACAGGTATCGACATCTACGATGTCATGAACCGCGAAGTGGAAAAAGCAACCATAGGCGCGAACAAGCTCTTCGCCTCAATGGGTCCGCAGATATTCAACACTCGAAACAGCACCGTGCCAATAGGCGGATTATTCGGAATAGCGCCAACGTCAAAAAAGACGGGAAAGAGCGAGTTTGCAAGAGCCATCATCGAAAACACATGCTACGCAGTCCGTGGCAACTGCGAACAGATCGAGGAAATCACCAAGATCAAGATCGGGGAACTGCGCTTCTGCGGCGGCGCCAGCAAAAGCATGGCTTGGGCAAAGATCCAGTCAGAAGTGCTTGGAATCCCGCTTCTCATGCCAAGAGTGAAGGAAGCAACAGCCCTAGGTGCGGCTATCTGTGCAGGCATAGGTTCAGGAATATACAAGAATGTTGAGGAAGCGACGGAAAAGGCAGTACGATTAGAAACCCGGATCGAGCCAAACCCTCAAAACCATGAAATCTACAACGAACTATATGATCGCTGGCTTCGCATATATCGCAAGTTCAACGAAATGGTGGAAGCTGAAGACGCCATCGATCTTACGAATGCCTTTCTCAAAAGCGGCTGACGAGGAACACGGTCTATGTTCTGTATTTCTTTCTCACGGTCTCCATAGTTATGGCGTCTTTGCCAGCCAGCAGTGTGGCCATGAACTGAAGTCGCGCCGTTTCTTCGACAGTCACACTTAGGTTGCAAGCGTCTTCAATCGTGGAGCCTACAGTTAATATGCCGTGGTTTTCCAAGACTACTGCGTCATATTCCTTGATCTTGTCTTGAACCGCCTCCGCAAGTTCCTTACTGCCAGGCATTTCGAAAGGCACGATGGGCACTCCGTTTGGCATGAACATGAGTGTCTCGATCGTTATTGGAACGATCTCGATTCCTGCGATGCCAAAAGCCGTGGCTGTCGGAGCGTGCGAATGCACCACGCCGTGCACGTCGTTGCGGATTCTGTAGATTGCCGTATGCATTGGCGTTTCCACTGACATGGTCTGCTTGCCTTCAAGCTGCTTTCCCTGCATGTCAATGAGGATAAAGTCTTCAGGTTTCAAGAACCCCATGCACACGCCACTCGGCTTGATCAAAGCAGTTTCGGTGCTTGGGACTCTGGCGCTAATGTTGCCAACGGTTCCAGTAACCAAGCCGTGATCGTAGAGCTGTTTGCCAACCCTGCAAAGCCGTTCGCGAAGATCTCGCACTGCTTCACCGCTCATGCACTTCACGCCTAATGCTTAAGCACTTCAACGTTTAGAACATTTCTGGGCTTTTCGCCTCTGATGAATCTGGCAACATCTTCGACCATGATCTCTGCTGTCCTCAAAGGAACTTCACGTGTTATTCCGCCGATGTGAGGTGTCAAAGTCACGTTGTCGAGTTTGAGTAGAGGATTGTCCGGGTTAATAGGCTCTTCAGTATATACGTCAAGCGCGGCACCCGCAATCCTGCCATTCACGAGTGCTTCGATCAAAGCTTGCTCATCAACATTGTTGCCTCTTGAAGTATTTATGAAATACGCGGTAGGCTTCATCATAGCAAGGTGTTCTGCGGTTATCTGGGGTTTTGCGTCAGGTGACGCTCTGGAATGAACGGTGACGAAATCGGACTCTCGCAACAGCGTTTCCAGGTCGACGAGCCTCACGCCAAGTTCTTCTGCCCTTTCTTTTGGAATATATGGGTCGTGAGCCAGAACTTCCATATTGAAACCGTTTTCAGCTCGGTGTGCAACCGCTGACCCCACGCTTCCCAATCCTATGATGCCAAGGGTTTTTCCCCAAAGCTCAACTCCGACTTCGGGGACGCAATACACGCCTGACTTCATCTGAGCGTCGGCCCTAGCGATTCCCCGAGCTTCACATATAATGAGGCCGATCGTTAAGTCAGCCACTCCGTGGGCGTTTCTGCCTGGCGTGAAAAGAACAGGTATTCCCTTCTTCGTGGCGTAGGAAACGTCGATGTTGGCAGCACCACTCCTACAACAACCTATCAGCTTGAGATCCTGTGCAGCATCTATTACTTGAGCGTTTACGGGCGCTGCGTGGACTATCAATATGTTGGCGTCGCTGATGCTTGCGATGATTTTTTTTGGGTCACCCCAGTATTCGCTTATGCCTTCTATGTCATCCTGCTTTTCAACTGAAACTTCGTATTCATGAATCCGCAATTCTCCAAGCTGGCCCGTCTGTGCGATCAAGCATTGTTTGATCAGCGAAGAAGGCATGAAAAGATCGCCGAATATTGCTATTTCAATAGTCAAACACCACTGAAAGGACAATCTTCAGGCTTATAACGGTAACGCGAAGAACCAACGCTTTCGTATCAAACGATAACCAACCTCAAAACCAAGTGGCATGATTCGCATATACAGAAAACACTCAAAAATGTTGGATTTGAAACTTAGCTATCCTAAGCGGTGTATCTGTTCATTTCTTATGGAGATCGGTGGCAACATCCACAAGACCAAGTTGAACCAATTTTTTCTCACTCGGCTTACCTGTTTCATAATCCCAATCAGCATACCTGTAGTATTCCTTGACCCAGTTGTCAATCTCAACAGTCAGTCCCTTCAAGGGTCCTTCAGTTGGAGGAGGCTTACCGATGGATCTGTCTGGTAATCTGAAATCAGCCGGTTTGAAACCTTCGCGAACGTTGAAGGCTTGGCGCATACAGGCAACCCTTTCACCACAAGTCAGAAGCTCCTCCATGATCGTGTTCCAGCCGGTCGCGGCATTCACAAAGTCAGCAAGTGAAGGGATTCCCTGAATTGCGCACAAGTTAGATGGAAACTGGCACACTCCTAATGAGTTGACAACGTGATTGAAGTAAGCCATGTTCGCTATACCCGCTCCCTTTCCTGTTGGATCATACTTGGCTTCTGGGAAGGAAGGCATTTTTGCCCCAGAAAGCGTGTCCAGATACATTCCGAAGCCCTGCGTGTGCCTCCCAGGCGTGGCGTCAAGCGTATAGGCGCTTCCAAACGTGGGCGTAAGTTTTGGGTCATGCATCGGCAATTCCTGTCCAGCAACGTGGACTGCGAATTTCTCAGAACCCTTACCGATCTTGCTGGCGGCCACTTTTACACCATCGGCAAGGACTGCTCCAAAGCCTTCTCGCTTTGCAATCATCCGCGTCAACTTCAAGATGGAATCGGCATCTCCCCAAGCCAACTCAACTCCTTCTGTGTTTTCCTTCGTGATCACGCCATTCAGATAACACTCTATCGCAAAAGCAACAGCTGAACCTGTGGAAATGGTGTCTAACCCGTACTTGTTGCAGATTTCATTGATGAGTATAATGGCTTCAACGTTATCATTGAGAAGTAGGGCACCGAACGCCGCTAGGGTTTCATATTGTGGTTTCATGGCTTCACACGCATAGGGCCCGCTCTCAACTTTCACGTAGCCTCCGCAGGGCATCGGACAGCCGTGACAGCCATATTTCCTAGTCATGTATTTTATGACGTTGTCGTCGCTGACTTTCTGGGCGTCTGGAAAGTCTACGCTGCCCGTTCCCGTCCAGTTCTTGCAGGGTGAGTCTCCGCTTGTTGAGAGCATGGCTGTTGCGCCGCTGGTTCCGTACTTCGCAAAGTATTCCCAGTAGAATTCTCGCTCTTCTTTTGCCAAGTCTATGAAACGTTTTCTCAATTCTATCAGCTTGTCTTGGCTGGCGATAGGAATCCTCCCTGTACCTCTGACAGCCACTGCTTTCAGGTTCTTTGAACCCATTACCGCGCCTAAACCTGAACGCCCAGCAACGCGACCTTTGTCCGTGACTATGCACGATATTAGAGAGAGTCTTTCGCCTGCTGGTCCTATGGAGGCTACTTGGATTCGATTGTCGTCATGTTGCTCTTTCAGGATGCTCTCAGTCTCAACCACATCTTTGCCCCAGATGCCTGAGGCATCCTCTATCTCCGCTTTCCCATCGTTCACCCACAGATAGGCGGGCTTGCTGGACCTGCCGTAGAAGAAGATCGCATCAAAGCTGGCACACTTCAATTCTGCTCCGAAATAGCCTCCGGCTCGCGAATCGCCCCAAGTGCCTGTCAAAGGCGACTTGCCTACAACGGTGAAGCTGCTACCCAGTGGCGAGAAGGTGCCTGTTAAGATGCCTGTTGTGAATCCAACGATGTTTTCAGGACCTAGCGGTTCAGTTTTGGGTCTCATGCTATCGTAGAGTATTCTTGCGCCCATGCCATAACCACCGAGCCAAGTTTGGTAGAAACTCTCATCTAGAGCTTCTTGATGGATTTTGTTATGGGACAGATCAACTTTCAGGATTCTTCCAGTAAAACCGCCTGTCAAGGCATTTTTCCTCGCTATGGTTCTCATAAAGTACAGTCTGAGAGCGTGGCAGCCTCGAAATGGTGAAGACGTGCTCGGGATTCTGCTTGATGTTTTTTATATGAATCCTATGTCTCTCAGCTTCATGCCTATTGCCATGCTTCCCTTGAACTTGAGCTTTCCAGTCATGAAGGCTCTTTCGCCGCTCAGCCTACCATTAACCAAGTCTACATAGTCGGTGTCCGCGATCTTGATTGATATAGAGGGAGATGGATGAATGCCTTGCTTAATGTCTGCCTTCTGGTCTTTTATCGTCACGATCCAGTCACCGCCACTGGGTCCTGTTATGTTCATCTGTATGATAGCCTCGAAACCGGCTGCCTTGCTTCCGTCAAACTTGGTTGGCAAGACGTTGTCAAAAAATTCCTTGGGCGTCTTGATTTCCATTCGCTTTCACCTCCGCCGCTAGCTCACGGTTAGTTTGAGATTGCGAAGTTAAAAGCTTTAGCTTCAAATCAAAATGCAGGCATCAAACTCGACTAAGCATTTTTCCCAAATCTGCGCAAAGCGTATTAGAAAAGTGGCCCTTCAAAACCGCGCCTTAAGCTTCCTCTTGAAAACGTTTCAAATACCTAGGATTCTGTCGTTGCGAATCGGTCTGCAGGAATGCCACTGCCAACCACTGAAAAAGAGTTGGCTTCAGAAGGCGCGATAACAATGGGAATCAAGAGATTGTTGCTTCTGCCGATTTCTTGCCACTCATATACTCTATGTCAATCCTGCCAAAGACAGTATTCTCAAGCCTTTCCGGTTTGATCTTCGATGTGAGGGCTTCTGGATTCCCGTCAATTTGCCTTATCATGCATTCTGCGGCTTGGCGTTTCTCTTCGAGTTTGTTGAGGAGAGTTGCTTTACCTCGGAACTGGACCGTAGCAAAAAGGTGGTTGCATTCGCCTTCGGAATAGCCATAGTCAAGCATGGCTTGGCCCCAGACAATGTTGTTCGATTTGATGTGGTCGAGTTTCTTGCCTTCCTTGGCACAGTGGAAGTAGATGCAGCTTCGATTTTCATCGTAGCCGTGGCTGAGGGTGGCAAGGTAGGGTTGATTATTCATGCAAAGAGCAATGGTCACGTGCTTGGCGGACCTCAAGATCCCCTTAAGCGTGGCGACGTCAGTTATTTCCTTGTCCTTTCTTTTCACGTGATACATCATGATTGCAGTTGCCGCCGGAAGACTCTATTAAGCTTGTGGTCCCGCCCACTTCAAGAGTGAGCTCATAACGGGATCGCTCAGGCCAGACCCACGTTTGAACCCTCAACCTGTCGCGCGCTATTCTTCCTGTAAGCCCCATCCGGAGGGTATATGGAAACTAGGTTCGCTCTTGTAGTAGGCTCGGATTTCAGGGAATTTTTCGTTAATCGCGAGAGTCATCGCAGCTATCTTATCATATAGCATTAGAGTTTCTTCGTCGGGAAGCGGATCC
>JBGOYR010000039.1:0-8305 GCA_041479765.1 Bathyarchaeia archaeon
CGAAGCTCAAAGAATTCATCGACAACGAGCAACCTGTCATGGCAGGAGCCCTTGACATGTATTACCTGCACTACTATCCTGACCTCTACAAGAAACTCCACATCCCGATCCATTACGTTCTTGTTGTCGGCTATGACGACGAGGAAAGAGTTGTTTTTGTGCATGATTGCAGTCACAAGCATGTTCAGAAGATACCTTATGACAAGTTTGAAAGGTCTCTGGACGTTAATGTGTCAGGCATGAGCAAGAAAAACACGATAAGAGCGTTCACTCTTCCTCAAAAGATACCGTCAGAGTTTGAAGTCGCCAAAACGGGCTTTTCCTACAAGGCCCAGCGATTCCTGAAACCTCCAGTGAAGCTCTTCGGAATCCCGGCCATGCGAAAACTGGCTGAGGAGATTCTCGAATGGGACAACAAGAAATGCTTCGAACACATGGTTACTTACGCGACCACACCACCACTACTGCCCAAGACTTTTGAGAATAGTCACGGAATGCGGTTCTGGCAAGCTGACATACTCAATGCTTTGGGAAGAAAGTATGGCGTGAGCAATTGGACTGAAGCATCGACTCTGTTCAGACGATCTGGAGAAAAGATCATGAAACTCTGCCAAGCAGCATTGAAGCAGGATAAACAGGAAATATCAAACAACTTGCTGGAAATAGCTGAGATTGAGGAACGGGCATACAGACTACTCGAAGCCCAGTAAGAATTCCCGATGTGATAAACACTCTGCAAGCAGCCAGATAGTGCGCTTGACGGGCGGGGTGGGATTTGAACCTATCACTATTTGGAGATTTCATCTGCAACTGCCCTTCTTTCTACTTGATGTGGCCAACTCTTGGTTTATAGGCGGAGACTTTGATGCTTGCCACGGTGTTGGCGATTTTCCTGATTTTTCCGGTGGATATTCCCGAGGTCTTTACGATTGCCTGTGCAGTCGGGTCTTTGGCCATGTTTTCAACTGGGAAATGATCTTCTTCGACGATTTTGACCTCTTGGAACCCGGCAGCTTCTATCATTTTCAGATATTTGCCCTTCATTTCTGCGCCTGAGACACACCCGATGTATGCCTGAACGCTTTTCCTTATGATCTCTGGAAGCTTCTTCAGCAACACGATGTCCGAGACCATCAGCCTGCCGTTAGGTTTAAGCACTCTGAAGGCCTCTTCGAACACGCGCTTCTTGTTGGGCGAAAGGTTGATCACGCAGTTTGAGATCACGATGTCAACTGTGCCGTCTGCCACTGGCAAGTTTTCTATTTCTCCGAGCCTGAATTCGACGTTTTCGAATTCGCCTTTCCCAGTATTTTCTCTGGCTTTGTCAATCATTTCAGGCGTCATATCCACGCCGATGACCTTGCCACTTTTGCCAACTCTGTTTGCTGCTAGAAAACAGTCAAATCCTCCACCAGAGCCGAGATCCAGAACGGTTTGTCCTTCTTTCAGAGAAGCCAACGCAACTGGGTTGCCGCATCCCAGACCCAAGTTTGAACCTTGTGGAACTGAGCCTATTTCCTCTTCACTGTAGCCTCTTCTCTTGCTGATCTCCTTGCTCACATCTGAGGTACTAGAACAACAGCATTTCCCTTTTCTAGCGATCTTTGCGTAGCCCTTTCGGACAACTCTTTTTGCTTCTTCTTCTTTCATATCCCCACATCCTGCTTTTTCGCGTGTTAGGATGGATGATTCTGGACTTTGTTTCGTTCCAGGCGTCTCAGTCTGTCGACGGCACCAACTGTGATCAGTGCGCCGAAGGTGATCAATGCCCAAGGCCATAAGTCTATTCTGTTTTGTATTATTCCTGCTTCCCGCAGAAGCAGCAGTGTGCCAATTAGAAGGATGAAGGATCCAATAGTCAACCGGGTCACTGCGCCTCTTAGTCTGTCGACACGTTCATCTTCAAGCTGCATATGTGTCCTCAATTGCAGCCACATCCATCCTCTTGCCCTACCCATTCCTTGTAGTCTTCTTCTGTTGAACCGAATGGACACTCATCTGAACTGTCCCCAACATTCTTTCCGGTCAGGGTCGAGGCGAATTTGTCCATCTTGCCAAATGCGCCTTTTCGAACAACTCTTCCTATTGCTATTGCTTCGATGATTTCTTTCTTGTCTACTCCTGCCTTCTGAGCTTCAGTGACGGCGGTTTTGAGACAGGGCTGGCAGTTCGCCGTGACAGAGGCCCCAACTGCTATAAGCAGCTTTGTCTTGTTTTCCATACTGAACCTCCTCTTTCGTTTAACTACTAATCCACAGTAGTAGAAAGCTATTTAAGGCTTCTCTGACGTCTACTTACTAGAAGTAGGAGGAAACAACTGCGAACATTAAGGAAACAGTCGTCCGAGACCGAATAGTTTCGCGGTTTAGAGAACTGGAATTGCCAACCCATGAAGCGTTAACTTACGTTACGCTTTTGACGCATTCCAACATGAATGCGGGTGCGTTGTGCAAGGAAACGGGTATCCCCGACTCAAAAATCTACTATGCTCTGGACGGACTCTCTAAGAAAGGCATGCTGGCAGTTCAGAAGGGCAATCCAAACATCTACCTGCCCACACCGCCGAAAGAAGCCATTGCCAATTTGAAAAATCAACTGACTGAAAGCCTCCATGAGAAAATCAAAGAAGCAGACGCTCTAGCTGACATACTGACGCCAATATACGAGAACGCTGAAAAATCAGAAGAACTAGAAATAGCTTACATCATTAGAGGACAGAAGAACATCATCAACAGAATGAAAGCACTGATTGAAACAGCACGAAAAGAGATAACGATTTTCATTGCCTACCCGGAAGTTCTCAGAGGACTAAAGGAATCATTGCTAGAAGCAAAAGAAAAGCGCAGAATCAAACTAAACATCGCTATGACCCAAGAGGTTTTCGAAAAAGGAGACTCTTCACACCTCGGTGAAATCCGCTTGCTGCGTTGTTCGGTCGACTCACTAGGAATGGTTATCTCAGACACGAAAACACTCTTAACGGTGTCAGATTGGATGGACGAAGCTGCGCTGTTGACGCAAGACCAAAGCCTAATCATGGCCGCCAAAAACTACTATAACAGCCCTTCATGCTGCACACCAGTGCGCACCAGCGGAAAACAAGAAGACTAAGCCCATTTCAGCAGGTTGAACATTCAGTTTTCAACATGGTGAACATGAGGGACAGAATTTGTCCCGGGCTAAGAGGCAACGTCTTCATAGTTCCCGCATCTTTCGTTTCTTTCTGTCTACCAGTTGTTGGAGTGCGCTAACCGCTGAACTCTCTTAGTCCGTATGCACTTGTGACGAGTTCATACTATTTGGAAAGCGACTTGGCGACTTCTCGCGCCCAATTCCTCGCTTTTTCCAGTTCTCCTTCTTTCAGCTGCATTTCATTCATCTTGCCTTCCACGTAGGCAACTAATGGGGGCATGATTATCTCGAAACCCAAATTCTTGAGTTTTCTCTCAATGCCTTTGGCGGCGTTTCCACTGATCCATAATTGGAGCTGCGTGTCAAAAGCGGCGGCCTGTTTTCCTGAAAACTCTTTGCCTGAGTAACTGTCGAGGAACTGCCCTATTCCGCTCGACGCTCTAAAATACATTGTGGGTGACCCTGCAATCACGCAATCATAGTTCTTAACAGCCGCCTTGTCAATATCTCTGAAGAAGAAGGAGTCAGTTTCGATTTCTTCTTCCTTCAATACTTTACTTATGGCTTGAGCGACCTCCGCAGTTATCTTCTTAGGCGAGACTGTATCATACACGATTAGAACTTTCATTCAGCCAAACCTTCCAACAATCCTACAAGAGGTATTTTTTTGCTGCAGGTTCTTAAAGCTTGACACGCGCGCTTTTTCTCATTTCATTGCAGAGGTATCTAGGTGCCACATCTAAGTTGGGTATTGTTCGTTTGTCTTCTTACTTCATCAATCATGGGTTTCAGATGTACGGTAGGTTAAGTCTCAAACTGGACAATCAAAAAGAATGAAAACCTAAGATAGTATTGAACTGCGCCAACGCTCTTAGAGAATGCCAATCCAGTCAATTAATACAAGATCATTATGTTAGCATCAAACCAAAGGTTCCCATGTTAAAAAAAGTTGCTGAAAAAAAAGAATTCTTTTTTTCATGCAGTTTTCAACATTGTTTTAGGCAGGGTTCAACGCTTTTTCCATGGCTAGGGAATGATGAAACTCGCTAGTTTCCATATTTCATCATCTTTTAACATTGCTCTCATCATCTTTTGATCTAATTCGAATGATTCCACGTGTCATCCCGCTCAAACTACAGATGAAAAGCAAGAACTGAGAGAAACAGCTTTTGAGTATGCAATCGAGGAATACGACGACGGCAGCAGACTCTTTCACAGATGAAAAAACAGAGGTCAATGCGCCAAAACCGACGGTGTATAAGTTTTTATATTGCACCATGTTCTAAGGGGGATTTGGCGTTCAGGATGGCTGTATCTCCAAGCATCCGTGAAGTTCTGGCAAGAAGAATCGCTGGCGAGATCATCCTTTCAAGCAAACCAGGCGGAACCATGCGAAAATGGCGTGAACTCTTCGCGGCTTCACAGATGAGGCTTTCCGACAAGATGGCGGTTTCCTCATCAGTCATCAGCGACTACGAGAGTGGAAGACGAAAAAACCCAGGCACAAAGTTCGTGCGAAGGTTCGTGTGGGCACTTCTGAAGATCGACGAGGAACGAGGAAGCCGTTTCATCAGCGAATTCGCCAAGCTCACAGGCTCACCGAGCAACGCCATAATCGACCTCCGCGAATTTCCAATACCCGTCCGCGGAGAATACCTGTGCAAAGCCATACAAGGCGAAGTCACGGTGAACTCTAACTGGCCAGTCAAAGAAATCAACGGCTACACCGTAGTAGACAGCCAAAGAGTAGTTGAAACGCTGTCCGGCGCGGAATTCTCACAACTGTTCGGAACCACAACCGACCGGGTGCTCATCTTCACGCACATCGAGAATGGAAACCCGCCCATGCTCGCCGTCAGAATGAGCAGCCTAAAGCCTAAACTCGTAGTTTTTCACGGCGAACCACCTGACGAGTATTCGATAAAACTGGCCGAATACGACAGAATCCCGCTCATATACTCACACTTGCCTACTGTTGAGCAACTGGTAAAGACTCTAAGGAAATTGTACCGGATCGCTCTTCACAGAAAACTCGGCAAACCTCTCCGCCCACCCCCAAAGATAAGCGCATAGCGGAGAGGAGGAAAAGTGCACTCTGAGAACCCTAGAGACCGCATTCGAATAAACAAGAAACAATGGAACTTGGTGCCCGTTAACAATTCAGAAACCGCCGAGAACATCAAAGCTCGACAAGGCGTCTTCTAGCGAACTCATGCCCTAGAGTTTGAAAATCCTCGATCAGCTGCTTCTTGTACTGTCCATTGTAAAGTGCCGCGGCTGGATGAAACGTGGGAAAAACCGTGAACGAAAGGCCTAGAAGGGTGACTTTGAGGAACTTCCCATGTGTCAACGTTATGCCATCAAAGGGCAGGCCTGCCTTGGCAAGCATGTATGCTGTTGAATGGTTTCCAAGAGTGACTATGACTCTTGGCCTAATGCTTCTGATCTGTCTGTCAAGATAAGGAGTGCATGCTTGAACTTCTGCAGGATATGGTTGACGGTTGTGTGGAGGTCGGCACTTGGCAACATTCGTGATGAAGACATCTTCTCTTGATAAACCGATCTCTGAAAGCAACACATCGAGAAACTTGCCAGCCGCACCGACAAACGGTTCGCCCTTAAGATCCTCTGATCTGCCAGGTGCTTCCCCGACAAACATGATTCTGCCTCTTGGGCTACCCACGCCCGGAACCGCTTTCTTACGCGTCTTAGAAAGAGGGCACTTTTCGCAAACCTGTGCTTCAGCAGAAACGGCATCCAAAAGCTTCATCTTAGACAAAACAAAACCCACAAGACACAACCGTTTGGTTCCTGTCCAGAGTTGAAAACTTGCCAGCGGAAGGTTCGGTTTTAGAACATGCGTTTCAGAGAGTCGACGCCTTTCATTCCTTCTTGGACTCCTAGGCTTTTCGCTTTGGAGGTAGCAGCTTTGACTTGCGCGTTAAGGACATCTTCGAATGTTTTCACGCCGCTGACCATTGCGGCCGTGGCGCCTATTCTTTCAGCGGCCTCCATGTTCAGGAAGCCGCACATGACGAAGCCTCTCTCGGCGGTTATGACGAGCAAAGGCGGTGAATCAGGAAGCTCAATTCTTACACCCAAACAAGTCTTGTCATCAACCTTCACAGACATTATGCTGATCACGATGAATGCCTCACACAACAACTCTTACTGAGCCAAAGCTAGATAAGAATTGCCATAGGACAAAGACACCTCAAGACATAGGAAGCGTCCGTAGGAACTTATATTAGTCCGAATCAAAGCAGTCCTAGAAAAGCGGGAATGCACGAGTTGCTTGGAAGATTACGAGAAAAATACGAGCATGCTATGGCTCCTGCGGGGCAGTTTCTGGGCAAGATAGGCCTAACGCCCAATGCGATTACCGCAATCAGCCTGCTCACCAGTGTTCTGTCTTTCTGGTTCTATTATCAGAAAAGCCTAGTCCTCGGAGCTCTCTTCATAGTATTGACAGGCTTCATCGACATGCTGGACGGCGCGGTCGCGCGAGCCACTGGAAAGGCAACAAGGTTCGGCGCCGTACTGGATCACGTTCTTGATCGATACGCTGAATACCTGATCATAGTAGGAATCGTCTTGGGTGGCTACGTTGATTGGATGTGGGGAGTGTTTGCCCTGATCGGCATGTTGATGGCTAGCTTCACGCGTGCCAAAGCTGAATCCGTAGGCGGGCTGAAAAGCTGCACGGTAGGCATAGCCGAAAGACAAGAGAAACTGATCATGATAATTGCCGGCTCACTACTGACGCTATACTTTACGCAAGCACTGCTCTATGCAATCATAGTAGTAGGCATCATATCCCACTTCACAGTCGCGCAAAGACTAGAATACACTTGGAAACAGACAAGGAGCAAATAGAATGACCTACGATCTAGTAGCCATAGGAAACCCCGTATACGACATCATAATCACACCCTACATTTCAACAAAAGGCAGAGTCCTCTCAGGCTGCAGCACAAACGCATGCCTCGCCGCCGCAAAACTAGGCATGAAAAACGTGGCACTGATAGGCTGCATCGGAAAAGACCACCACACCAAATTCGTGAACGACCTGAAAAAATACGGCATCTCTTCTCCAAACGTCAAGCTTTTAGAAGAAACCGGCGGCTTCAAACTCGTCTACGACCCAACAGGAGACAGAACCCTCGAAGTCCTGGGAGTCGCAGGAAAAATCACACAAGACGACATACCGGAAGAATGCTTGGACACGCGCTACATTCTAATCGGACCAATACTTCAAGAAGTCGACCTCAAACTAATCCAGTTCTTGAAAGAAAATTCAGAAGCGAAAATCTTCCTCGACCCCCAAGGCCTAGTAAGGAAAATCGGACCAAACAAGCAAATACTCTACCACAACGAAAAAGAAACAATGAAAAAGATAGTAAGCCTCGTTGACTTCGTGAAGCCTAATGAACACGAGTCTCCAGTCATCACCGGAGCAAATGACCCTATTGTTTCCGCTAAGATCCTAACGGAATGGGGTTCGCCAGTAGCCATTATAACACTAGCTGAGAGAGGATCAGTAGTGTTGAGTAAAGGAAAACTCACACGAATACCACCATACAAGACCGTTGCGCTAGACCCGACAGGAGCAGGAGACACCTACGCGGGCTCATTCATCTTCGAACACGACAAGACCGGAAACGTCATCTCATCCTGCTTTTTCGCATCCGCTGCCGCCTCAATCATGGTCGAAAACACCGGACCAGACTTTCCAATGACAGAGAAAGAAGTAAGACGAAGACTCGCCACGATCAAAAGATCTCCGAGAGAAAACGAAAAACCGCAACAAAGAAGCTGAAGTATACTACCGTTTCAGTTGCCACAACTCTTGCACAGTCTGCTGAATACTATTTGCGATTATCAAAACCCTAAATGTAGGCCATCTCAATCCCGCGGGACCCCCGAAAGTGTAAATCAAGACCTGAGGCCCATTCTGAGTGGCTGCGAAGTCTATTCTCGTGACCATTCTATCGAGGGTGCAGAAAAGCGCATTCAACGAGTCCGTGTGGTCAAGCTCAACTTGCAGGATTATAAGAAAAAAGATTAGAAGCTTCTTCTTTTCATGCGCATGTGGCGTTCGCTTTCGGCCCTGACTTTCACAATGCCTCTGTGAACTGCACACGAAACGCAATAGTACTTCGTGTCCACGGGC
>JBGOYR010000040.1:0-7910 GCA_041479765.1 Bathyarchaeia archaeon
CTTCAATTTCGACAGCAGGATAGGCCTCAAGCTCGCCCCGGGTTTTGATGTCGTACTCTGTGGTGAGTCTTAGGTTGAGCGTGCCTGGGTAAGGATCAAAGCCGAGTTTTTCGATGAACTGTTTGCGGTACTGCTCTTTCGAAGTGTAGTAGGCTCCTTCGCCGAGTCCGGTGAAAACGACGCCTTCAAGCGTTATTGAAGGAGGATAAGCTGCTTCCATCAGAAAACGCAGGTTTGAATGGAGCTTCTGCAACTCTTTGACGCCTGCGTCCGTGATTCTTATTAAGCATCCGTCAGGCGTCATGGTTCGCTTGATCCAGCCTTTGCCATCTAGTTCAATCAAGTAACGAGAAGCTGTTTGCTGAGACAGGTTCAGTTTTCCTGCCAGATATTCGGTGGAGATCTTTGCGGTTCTCCGGTGCGCCCCCATTTCGGCCAACTTGAGCAAAGTGAAGAGATGACGCCAAGCGCGGTCCTCAGCCATTCAGGAACCACCGATTCTCCGTTCACTTAGAGGGTGATTCATTACGTATTTAAACGGCTCGCATAGTTCCTCAAACGATCTAGATCGCCGAACATGTTGCGTTTGTACGCACAAAGATATTCCGCAAATCAGTCAAATGCACTGAAGTCTGTACAGGGTCAGTAGCACTCACTGTAAAAGAGACAAGATACGTGCCATCTCCATAATCCGCGATAGAAAGATTGTTTGATGCGTTAACTTGGGCCCAACTTCCACCATCATAGTAGAACACGGTCAGATTCCTGGCTAAAGCCTGCTGTGCCTCATTATACACCTTGCATGTTAGGCTGACGTTTTTCTCAGTGCCTCCTGAAATGGTGTAGGAGCCATTGACCGCAAGGGTAGTCGTCACGTTAACGGAGTATTTCGTGGTGGCCTTCGAAGCCAGACCGTAGACCTGCAGCGTGAAATTGGCGAAAGCGCTGGAGGCGCCTATACCGCTATCGTTCCATGAAAGCCGAGTACCGAAACTGTAGCCTGAATCGTTGTACACCGTGGAAGCCAAGTTGCAGGTTCCGGAATTACGTATGCTTCTGAAGGTTTTTGAAAGCTCATCCAAGTTCGTTGATAGCGATGATTTTGCTCCCCCATTTGACACGTTGGCTAGCGAGCTTATCACCGCATTCTTTGTGCTTTGCGTTAACGCAAGGATCAGGTCGCTGAAGGACGGGGCATCAGTGCTGCTGTCTTCTTTGCTCAGATTGTAGACATACACTGTTGTTGAAGATATCAATACAGCGATGGCTAGCGCTGCAACGATCAAGAGTTGTCCTGACTTGTCTCTTTTGACTGGCTTTCTCATTCTCATTCAGCTACCGCTAGATTCAGATGGATTATGTAACTGTGAAAAACGGAGCTTCGACTTGCGCCGACGTATTCCACGAATTCTATCCTTTGACTACTAAAAGCTCCATTCGTGATAGCTGCATCATTCATTTGACGCATTTGCTCATCATAGACAGTCAGGTTGAAGCAGATGCTAGGTGGCAAAACAATGTTCAGTGCTTCGCGAATTCCCGTCCAATTCCTCTCAGTAACGTAAGTGCCCAAACTTCCACTAGAATCGAGCTTCATGAGAGCCTGCAATCCCACAGAAGCCAGATCATCACGTCCAGTCTTGTTTTGTGTAACTGTCAGATTTGCAGAGACTGTGAAGGCGGAGAAAATGACCAGAACGGCAAAGAAGGCCTCGACCACTCTAATCTGTCCCTTATCTGCATCGTTCAATCTTTCAACCCTCCGATCCAGACTATGCACTCGTAGATAGCGGAGTCTATTGTGACGAAGTACGTGTACGCGGAGACTTTAGCATGTGTCTTGAGGGTGGCGAAGTCTGCACCTGTTTGAAGAGGAATTTGCGGGTAAGCAATTTGCTCAGTGAAGAAGGTTGTAGAATTCGTTCCAGTTGATACAATGATTATTGGGCTTGAATCCGCGAAGTGTGGGATGCTGTATCTGGCGGACTGGTTGTCGCTTGTAGTTCTTGACAGGGTCGAGTTGTGATCGAATGTGAAGGCACAAGTCTTCAACAAAGTCACGTTTGACTGAGCGAAAGACGCAGTCAAGGTGTGATTCAGAAGGCCGAGTCTGAGAAACGTGCCATTTGGTTCTGGTTTTGCTGAGCCATGTGCGAATGAGTAGGAATTGAACGACACGGCTTTTCTTTGATAGACGGATCTTGCTAGGACTATTATCAGCGCTGGTCCTCTAACCGTGCTCGGGATAGTTGTGTTCACATAAACTCTGCCGTTAGAGGTGAGGGGGTTTGCTGTTTCAAGATATTCTTCTGCGATGCTGTAGCACTTGAGGTCTGCAGGAATCGGGACTCCGTGCTTTGCCGTTGAGATCTCGAATTGATAGATTGTTTCGTTTGTTCCCGCGTAGGTTGCTGTCAGATTTATCGTGACTTCGAACATTGGCTTTATCTCTATCCTGAAGGAGATGTCCGGCATCTTCAGGGCCGAAAACATCTGGGCATAGCTTATTGCATAGACGTTTTCACCGTTTAGTCTTGTTACTTTGTCGACATCAAGATCGTATGACTCGTCTGAACCTGTCTTAGCTATGCCGAAGGTCGTAGGTGTTGCTCGATTGCTCTTTCCCCAATCTGAAGGCGTTCCTGCATTTAGGAGCAAGTATCTTGAAATCTGTTTGTATCTTTCGACCACATTCTTGCCAACCGCATAATTCATGTATGGATACAGGAGTTTGGACGTGCTTGCCATCGCCGAGAGTACTAACAGAACCATGAGCGAACATGCGAAGAAAGTGTCAACCGATGCTGCAGGCACTCCTGTCTATCCTCCATTCTGTCCGCTTGTTAGCTTGGGTTCGTTACAACGCTATACAGGCCGCCTATCATGCCCTGTGACAGCACGAGCGAGACGTAAGCCGTGATCACGAGCATTGCCGAATACTTGAAACCAGCGGCAAGTGTGCCTTCGTTTATCTTGCCCACAAAAAATCCTGAAAGCCAGCACTGAAAGATTATGCCCGTGGAAAACAGGTTTATCTGTTCCTGCATCAGCTTGATCGGTAGCGCCGCGCTTCCGGGAAGCGAGATCTGCGTCATCGCGTAGACTGTTGATGCCACCATGGTTGTTGTCAAAGCTATGAGAACGCTCCAAATGAAAGCCAAGACCACATACGGTCTCAGGAGCGACCTTTTGTTTGAGTCAACGTCCTTTTGTCTTTCGCTGTACTCGGTCAGCGTTTCCAAAGCTGTGGATGAGCCTCCGCCGATCTTGATCGTTTCTACAAGTATCAGAAAGTCAACAAGCACAGGCCACGTCTGAATCTTCTGCTTAATATTGCCATATATCTTTCTGAGCGAAACCCCCCACTCCATCTGGCTTCTGACCAGATCCAGTGTCTGAGAAAAATTCCCGTAACCACTACGCTTTGCAGCATGAATTATGCTTTTTTCTGGCGAAAGCCCGATCTTTCTGGCCTCAGTCACATCTCTGAGAAAGCTGGGAATCGAATTTTCAGCACTGGAGTTGATTCTGGCAATCTTCACGTAGACGATCGTCGGCGGGATTGAAACTGCCAAAAGACATACTGTAACGACCAGCGGAAACATGTCTGGTCCGGCAAGCCATTGGAGTGGCGGCACTAAGACTATGACTGCGACAATGGCTGAAGCCGCTATGGCCGGAAGTATAGCTGCTCGATAGGGTTTCTTGATTCCCATTAAGTTGCTTTTTCTTTCGAAGTGTGCGATAGCCATGAAAACTACCGAGACCATCGGTGTGGCAAAGAATATGAGTATACAAACGACTGTTGTTGAGATTCCGGGAGTTCCACTTGTTTTCATGGGTTCGAAGACTGAAGTTGTCGCAAATATAATGAACAACACGTAGGAGCAGAGAGTCACGATAAGCATTACCGCATACGCCTCCACAAGCGTACTGAGTCTTTCTATTGAGCGTATGGCGGTAGCGCTTTGCAGGTCGAATATCGAGCGCAACTTGCTCTTCAAATAAGCTACAATGTTGCCTCCACTTCTGACCGAAGAAACGTAGCCTAGCAAGAACTCGCGGTAACCTTTTGACCTTGTTTTTTCGGCATGTTTGCCCATGATTGTCAAAGGATCATATCCTAGAACTTCCACTTGTCTGACGATTTCTTTTGCCTCTTTTTGGAAGGTAGGCAGCAGTTCTACGGTGGCGATTTTCTTCCAGCTTTCGTAAATGCTAACTCCGCTTGCTGCAAGCAGGGTGAACAGCAATGCGGCGAAGGGTAGTTCACGGTTGATTTCGCTTTGAGCTTCATTGTTGATGAGGTTCAGTATTGACCCGAAGATCTTTGGTTTCCTAAACTGTGTCTGCAAGCAATTCTCACCACTTTGAATTCTCCAGAAAGTCCTGCTGGAACCGCTGCGGGTTGTTATAGTACTGGCTCAAAACTTTGTTCACACTCCTGTAGTCGCGAATGCCATGCTCAACCATGTGCAGCAAAACGCGTTTCCTGTACTCCACTTCGTCTGTCAGTTTCTCCATTGGAATGTCAAGGCTGGAAGCCATTTTCTTGAGAAGGTAGCTTTGGGCTATGCTTTCTTGGAAGGTGTCTGAGGATGGATTCCAGGTGAAAACTTCCTGAAAGTTGCTTGAATCCTTGATCTCTGTAACATTCGTGAACTTCCTGCTCGAAAGCCGTTTGCCGGATTCCAGAAAGACCGGGGTCCTGACATTCTTCACAGATATTACGCAGTTCATGAGCGGAATTATTGAAGCCGGAATACTCATCGGCGGTTGCGTAAGCCTCTTTATTGCCGTGTCAACATCTTCAGCATGCAATGTGCACAGACCACCGTGTCCAGTCGCGAGAGCCTGAAACAGAACATATGCTTCTTCGCCTCGAACCTCTCCTACAATGATCAAGTCCGGACGATGTCTGACAGCCGATTTTATGAGGTCGTAGAGCGTGATTTCGCCTTCGTCTTCAACGCCGAATCCTGAACGGGCAATGTTTGAAGTCCAGTTTTCATGTGGCAAGTTTATTTCAGCAACTTCCTCAACCGAGATTATCTTATGGTTCGGTCGTATGAGGCATGCCGTTGCATTCAAGGCTGTTGTTTTTCCTGCGCCTGTGGCTCCGATGATCATGACTGACATCTTGTTTTCCATCAGAAGCCACAGATAAGCAGCGATATTCTCGTTTATGGTTTCGTTCTCGATTAGATCCACTATCGTGAACGGGTCTTTGCGGAACTTTCGTATCGTGTAGGCTGTTCCGGCAGGGGTTATTTCCTTTCCGAACGAGACTGCCAGTCTGTGTTTTTCAGGCAAGGTCACGTCAACAATCGGGAAGGCGATGCTAACGTGCTTTCCGGCTTTGTGTACTACTCGCATGATGAAATCGTCAAGTTCCTGCTCGTCTCTGAAGACGACATTAGTCTTTATATTCTCGTATTTTCTGTGCCACAGAAAGATTGGCTTATTTACGCCGCTACATCCGATGTCTTCTGCGCCATCATCGTACATTAAGGGGTCGATTTTTCCATATCCGACAATGTCTCTTTCCAGATAATAGAGAACTTTGCGCATTCCAACTGGAGAGACTTCGCTTAGGATTTTCTGGTGATTCTGAATTATGGTGGGTAGTTGTCTTCTGAAAGATTCTGCAAGCGTTTCCTCTCCTTCAGGCGATTGTAGCTGATACTCCAAAACGTTCCTTAGCCTGTAGTATCCTTCGCGTTCGTCTCTCGCCAAGGGCAGCTCATCCAGAACATAGAGATACTCCAGAGTCTCCTCGTTCTGAATGATCGCCGCATAGGAGAAGGGAGACCTAAGAGGGTAGTATTCAACCTCCACATAGCCTTCGGGAACACTCCATTTCTTAACGTCTAGAAACTCGACTATTTCGCCTTCTTCCTTCGTCATGTTTTGGATGCCATTCTTTCCTGTTGACTTGCCATTTCCTGAGTTAAGATTCTTCATCTTAGCCAACCACACTCGAACTCGTGAGTTGTATTCGCGGGCAACCAGCATTAATCTCACATTCAAGTCTAGCCGCGCCATAGCCTCCGATGTAGGAACCAGTCGCGAAGACTTCTTGCGGAAGATGGACACGCAAGGCAGCTCCTTCTTTCGGCTGGTTTCCGAAGCCGCCTTCCAGCCAAGCGTTTGACGAGTCATTGCGGAATCGAAGCCAGTACTGTTTTTCTCCGATTAGACTGGGCATTTGAAGGAAGGTTTCAATCGTTGTATTTGTGACCAAAACTAGTGTGAGCAGATCTGTGCTCTCAGCTGCCAGATGGTCCATCAGGTTCGACAGTTGTCCTGCTTCTGACGAGATGCGTAGCGCAGAGACATAGGTCATGAATGACAGCACAAGAATAGTGCTTACGGCAATCATTGCAAGGAAGGTGTACAGATAGCTCGGGGCTATGGTCGGCAAGTATTCACATCTCCACTCTCTGCAGCTTGATGTTGCTGACGATTACTTCTACTCTGACTATGGCACCTTCTGGAGTGCTTGACACGGGTAGCCAGACTATATCAGAGGTTCCGTCAGAAGATGCTTTCAAGGCGAGAGAGTGAATGGAACTGTTGAACTCATATTGACTCGCGACCGTTGTGACATCCAACGACACTACCTTGAGATGGAATTTTTCCCAGAGGTTGAGACTTTGCGAGGAATTGAGGTTGATGACATTCACGCGAATAAGGTTCACGGGTTTTCCGTCATTCGTTCCAATGACTGTTGCGGTCGCCAAAGGTCGATAACGAAGTATAATGCTCTGCGCATTGTTTCGCATGGTGAAATACATCTGAGTCATTGTGAATGAAGTCTTGTTGATAATGGCTTTTTCATTGCCTCTGATGTACAGACCGAAGTCGTCAAATTCTGAAGCTTCAAGCTCGTAAGAAGCCTCTCCAACTGAACTGTTGAACAATACTGCGTTGACCGCCTCCTCGTCAACTAGACTTAGAGCCAGTTGTTTGGCGTTAGCCGCTACCCTGAATGCGCCCCCGCAATCATCCATATACACTACGCTTGAAGCGCCGAAGCTCCACGCAACGCTATGTACCGTGTCATCTAGAGCCTGCATGTTTTGTTTAGCTACTGAGACTTTGATTAAGTTGGCTCTGGCGCTTATTCTTGCGACAGCGAAAGTGTATGTCACAGAGATTAGTGCGATGAGCGACACGAAAAGGATCAGGTAGGTTACAGGGATGGCGAATGCCTTTTTCGAACGTAAGAATCCCATCTGCCTTCTGGGTTTTCTGAACCGCAATGTTCTGGACAGTCTCCTCTCTAACATGCCTAACCAGAGCTTCTCGAGGCCCTAACGAGATAAGATGGTGTGCGTACTGCAATACTACACATAAGTATTCGGAATCAATCTCCAAAATCCAGCGAAAACCGAGCATTGACAGTGATCTGAAGGTATTCCAGTTTCAGGCAGAAATAGAGAAAAGAAAAAGAAAGGAGGGATTGTGTTCTACTGAGCAGCTTGAACGTTTGATTCTTTGTAGTATTGAGCGTTTGCGCTGAAAATCGCTATGCCAACGGGGGTGCCGACGTCGTTCAAAGCGACGCTGCCTGGGTTCACAACATACATGACCATCGTGTAGCCTGACTTCAATGTGATGTCGTCAGTTGCCACGTCGAATTCCCTCGAAGCTCCCTGTACTGTAATGTTGTAACTGACGCCGGTTGGCTTCTGAGGCGTGACCTGCAAGTCGTTCGTGACTGTGACGGTGTTTGTTCTCCAGAAATATGCAGTGGTCCAGTTTACTTCTTGTCCTCTAACCGTTAGTTTGTCTACCACGACGTCTTTTCCGCCAGTGTTCACGATGATTATTGCGCATTCAGCCCATCCACCAGTCGTGTTATACCAAACGTGCTGTTTTGTGAGGAAGAGGTTCTCTTCCTGGAC
>JBGOYR010000041.1:0-7870 GCA_041479765.1 Bathyarchaeia archaeon
CTGGCAAACATCAACGGCAGGTTTATCAAGTTGACAACAGCCATCGGGGTTTCTATTCTTGTTGATCTTATGGTGATTGCAATGAAGATCGAAGACAGGCCTACGCATATTAGGAACAATATTGCGAAGACGCCCAATATGTTAAGTGGTGTGAAGTTCGGCCCAAATTGGAGACCAAATGCCACTGCAATGACTATTATGATGCCTGCTTGGAACATAGATCGCAACGTTGCTGAAAGCACTTTAGAGAATACTATCACTGCTCTGGACACAGGCGTGCTAAGGGCCTTGTTCAAGAAGCCTAACCGTCTGTCCCAAACCACTGACATGCCGCTGAACATCGTCGTGAAGAGGGCTGTGAAGGCAATCATACCCACGGACATAAAGGAAAAGTAGTCGGCCGTGCTAAACGCGCCTGTCATGATATTTGATTGCAGCCCCGCAAAGTAGGCTCCCAACTGTTGAAGCTGCTCCGGAGTGAACTGAGATGCCAATTGAGGTGGCAACGCGAATGAGCTACCAGAGAATATGGCACCTATGTTCATAGCTTTTCCGAGCAGACCCATCCATAGAATCGGTTGAATTATAGAAAGCAAGAATATTACAGGGGCTTTGTACCATTTCTTGAGATCTCGATTGGTCAAGGCCCAAAGGCCGTGTAGCTTGCTTTTGGAATTGCCGTTCGTTTCGCTCATTGTCGAGCCCTCCTCATCGTCATCCTTTGAGCAGCAAAAGCCTCTCTGGATTCTTCTGCATCGCGCATTGACTTGCCTGTGTATTCTAGGTAGACCTCATTCAGTGTTGGTTCTGTCAAAGAGAGTTTTGTCACAGTATGACCCTTCTTTCGCAAGGCCTCGATTATTAAGGGCGCAGTGATTTCCCCATATTCAGCCTTAATCCGATATGAGCCGTCTTCCTTCTTGACATCCTTCACATGTTCGATCTTCTGAACAACCTCGCTTACATCATCGTCTTCTCTTATGCTCAGAGTTATCAGGTCCCCACCCAAACTGTGCTTCAGATCCTCAGGTGGACCGACCACGACTATCTTTCCATGATCGATTATTGCCACGCGGTCGCACAACGCATCAGCCTCTTCAAGATAATGCGTCGTCATAAAAAGCGTCATCCCGTATTCTTTCTTAAGCTTTCTGATGTAGTTCCAAGTTGCGGTTCGAGTCTGAACATCCAAACCCAGCGTTGGCTCGTCAAGGAACAATATTCTGGGCCTGTTGATAAGTCCGCATGCAAGTTCCAGTCTTCGTCTCATTCCGCCAGAATAGGTTGCAACTTTCTTGTCTTTGAATGTTGTCATCTCAACGAGTTCCAACAGCTCGACCGCACGTTCTCTAGACACCTTTCGCGGAATGCCGTAAAGGTCTGCGCACAGAATTATGTTTTCTACGCCTGTCAAGTCTTCGTCCGCTGTATATTCCTGCGGAACAACGCCAATCACGTTTCTGACTTCACTTGCGTGTTTCGTTATATCGTATCCGAAAACAGAGGCTATGCCTGCTGTTGGTTTCAGAATTGTTATCAGCATGTTGATAGTTGTCGTTTTTCCTGCCCCGTTTGGTCCCAAGAAACCGAAGATCTCGCCGTTCGTGACACTGAAGTCAACATGATCAACCGCTGTGAGATGCTTGTTGAAAACTTTCGTCAGTCCTTCAGCCTTGATGATCTCTTCACTCACGTTTATCTCCCCGGATTTCTCAACGGGGCCTTCAATCTCTTTACTCATGTTTCGAACCCCTCAGTTTCTCATTTATCTCCTCAAGCTTTTCAGCCGTATTATTTAACAGTTTCAGCGCTTCATCGAAGGCTTCTTCGGACGCATGCTCCTCTATACTTTGTCCCAATCCGAAGAAAGCAGTCACGAGTCTGCGCATTGTCTTTTTCGCCTCAGTCAACTTTTCTTCAGGCAAATCCGCTAACAGTGTGCCTATAAATGGTGGACCGAAGAACCCAGCTTTCCTAGATCTCACATGGTTCTTTGTGTATTCTTCCATCTTTTTCCTCTGTTCCGCCATTATTTTCCTTTGTTCCTCAAGGAGAGCCTTGCCGCTTTCGGTTAGTTCGTAACGTTTCATTCCGCTTTGTTCAGCCGGCATCTCCTTAATGTGACCATTATCCTGTAGCCAAGCCAAGAGCGGGTAGATTGAGCCTGGACTCGGCTTCCATCTGCCCTTTGTCCTATTTTCTATCTCATTTATTATCTCAGAACCTGACATAGGCTTTTCACCGAGGGATTCGAGAACTTGATACCGTATGAACCCCTTCGGAACCATTGCAGTATGTCGCATCCAATGTCTCTTATGCGGGAACGTTTATATCACCATCGATATCGTATTTGATATCGACAGCGATATCAACAGTGATATTTAAGCCTTCTCATTGCAGAAACACGTTTCAGCTAATCAATCAACGTGCCAACATGTTCGCCCCTAACAACCTTAGACACATTATCAGGTTTGAACCCGTTCACAACTACAACTTTGACGCGACCGTTCCTGAGAATCTTGACTGCTTCAGGATCAATGATCTGATGAATGCCAGCCCTATGCTTATCCTCTGCAAACACATAAGACAAGTCCTCAAGATTCAGATGACCAAATTTGACAGCATCCGCAAACTTCCTCGGATCCTTATCATAAACGCCATCCTGATCCGTGGCCTTGATCAACAAGTCAGCCTTCACCTTTTCAGCAACTAGTGCCGCAACCGTATCTGTCGTCATTCCCGGTTTTAGACCACCCATGATCGCAATTCTGCCCTCTTCTAAACATCTTGCTACTTCCTCAACTGTAAATGGGATAGCCTTACAGCTTGCTTCTTCGAGTTTCATCATGAAGAGCTGAGCGAAAAGCCGAGAAACAGATATAGCGATCTGGTCCTGATCTTTCTCCTCCAGACCCAATTCCTCCGCGGCTCTTATGAACTCCCTTGCATACGTTCCTCCGCCCACGACAACCGCTATTTCGTGGCCTTCAGTCTTCAGCTGCTTCATTAATGCTGCATATTCTTTTATCAAGTGGGGTTTGATTGGCGAAGCGACGACTGAGCCTCCCAGTTTTAGCACGATCCGCATGGTTTCACCGCTCACCACATATTATGCGGGCCATTGCAGTTAAAACGCTTTAGAGGGATCTC
Organism: Bathyarchaeia archaeon; assembly: GCA_041479765.1. GTDB lineage: Archaea > Thermoproteota > Bathyarchaeia > Bathyarchaeales > Bathycorpusculaceae > DATKKK01. Next base: position 3,151 of record JBGOYR010000041.1, read on the forward strand.
TTCAGATCCCATTGCTGACTCTGCGTTGTGTCCACGGAGAATCACGTTTTTCCGAAAGACTCATCTACAATACTTCGCCGAATAGTCAGATCAAGAGTCGAAGATTCTTGCTCGAAATCAAAAGCGTGAACCAAGACAGTTACAGGGATCTTCCTGTTCCGTGCAGGTATTGCCTCTATTGGCAGACAACAGGTGACTATGGCGAAGAGATGCTGAACCCTGAGAAGGAAAAGGAAAAACGGGAATGGTTCAACAAGGTAACCAAGGAGTTTGGAAGCTGCATGAAAACCGCATACTCCGACGGCGTTCCCGTTGGCTTCATGCAGTATGCGCCTGCAAAATTCTTCCCACGAGTGAAAGAATACACGTCCGAACAGCCACACGAGGATGCCATCTTTATTGCATGCCTTTACATCACAGACAAAGGAGCACGTGGAAAAGGGTTCGGGACAGACATGCTTAAGGATTTTGCAGCTGGACCCGATAAAAGAGGTGCGAAAGCTGTCGAAACATTCGCAAGAAGGAGCTCAGCAGAAAACCCCTCAGGCCCTTTGAAGCTTTACCTGAAGCATGGTTTCAAGACGAAAGATGAAAAGAGCGATTTTCCACTGATTCGTCTAGAGCTATGAAAGCAAGTTGGCGGATAAGCTCAACTAATATTCGACCAAGAGGATGGGCACATAAGAGCTAGCTACTTCACGAACTTCATGGGGTTCCGTTTGAATCTTTTCTTGCACTTCAAACAACAGAAATAGTAGGTTTCTCCGTCATGAGTGATCTTGAACTTGGTCGTATTCTCGTCCAGAACCACACCGCAAACTGGATCTGTAGGCATTATCTTACTCCTAACCTTACACGATGATGAACCTATAGAATTGTTCCTCCTATTATGAATAGCGGTAAACAGGCAAAGAAACAGAAGACAAGAAAAAAGAAAAGGTTGTGAACTAAGGATATATGTTAGCTTCTTAGCCTAATATCTCCTAGTGTTTCTGCGTTTGGAATAACATTCTCGGCAGTAAACGGGCCTTGTACCGTCCGGCTTGAATGGGACTTCACATTCTTTCCCGCATTCAGCACAAACTGCCTTATTCATCTCTCTACTAGCCATTTCCTACTCAACTCCTATACGATTTAGCGCAAAAAACCGTGTTTTTGCACATCCCCTCAGTATGCACGAGACTTATTAAACTTATTCATACGCAAACCATTCTTCGATGGCGTTTCTTGAGTTACAAGTTGAGTTGGTGTTTTTGTGGACAAGACTTAAGTATGACATATGTCATGCTCCCTAATGTAGGCAACAAGTCTGTCTAACCCGGAACCGCTTTGACTGCCCGAAACCACCGAGGAGACGAGGATCACGTTAATGAGAAGGCCTTCCTCGAGCCTCACCCTGCTTTCGTCTTCGTTGGTGGCGGGAAACGAAAAATGAGTGAAGGTGAGAGAAAGTGCAGAAGATCAAGCCTTACGTCATCGATTTGACCAAGGTCGAAGGCAGAGGGAACGTGAAGTGCCCGAAGTGTGGGATGGAAATTTCTCCTGATGACACTTCGGAGGATGCTTACAGGATCCTAGAACCTGTTGTCGAAGAAGATAGGTTAGAGAGGATAGTCTTGCAGTGCAACAAGTGCGGAAGCAAGATTAGCCTTGTCGGGTTCAACGCGATGAGCTAGTAGACAAGCGGAGAAACCACGAGTCTGTTTTTCAACTTCGCGCAGGGCATTCTTTGGCTCCTGAGTGATGGGTGGACGTTTAAATAAGGGTCTGGAATCTCTAAAAGGTGAAATGAAGAAAACAAAAGCATTGGGGCTTCTGTCTGGCGGTTTGGATAGCACTCTGGCTGTTAAGTTGCTTCTGGATCAAGGTATCGATGTTGAAGCCATAAATTTTGTGTCCCCGTTTTGCCTTTGTGGGAAGGGAGGATGCGGGGCTTCTGGGGTAGCGAAAGAGTTCGGCATACCTTTGAAGGTTGTGAGCGTTGGCGAGGAATACCTGAAGGTTGTTAGAGCACCGAAGCATGGTTACGGAAGGAATATGAATCCTTGCATTGACTGCAGGATTTTCATGCTGAAGAGAGCCAAGAAATATGCGCGGGAAATAGGAGCATCATTCATCTTCACGGGTGAGGTCCTGAACGAAAGACCGATGTCCCAGCATTTGAGGGCTCTCGAGACTATAGAGAAGGAGGCTGGGCTTAAGGGCAAGATACTTAGACCATTGTCGTCAAAGCTGTTGCCTGAAACGATGGCAGAGAGAAGAAGGCTTGTAGACAGGCAGAAGTTGTCTGATATTCGCGGGAGATCAAGAAAGAAGCAGTTTGAGCTGGCCAAGAAGTACAATATAGTGGATTATCCATGTCCAGCTGGTGGCTGCCTGCTTACCTATAAAGAGTTTGCTGACAAGCTGAGAGACCTGCTTAAGCATAGGAAGCGAGTCTCTCTGAAAGACATAGCCTTGCTGAAGTCGGGCAGACACTTCAGATTTATGAAGAACAAGATAATTGTGGGAAGAAACGAGGCTGAGAACAGAACTTTGCTTCAGCTGAAGGCGCCAAATGACTATCGTTTCGAAGTTCCAGACTGCGGAAGCCCAACAACGATCCTTCAAGGATCAAAGACACTGAAAGCCATCAAGAAAGCTGCAGGCCTGACAGCATATTACTCAGACAATGAGGCTGAAATGATTCTCGTGAAATATGGGCCGAGCGACTTTGTCAAATCCATAACAGTTTCTGCTCCAACCCGAAGCGAAGTAGAAAAACTCAGAGTTACGCGATAACCAAAATTCATATCTGTGTTCATGCTTCTTATCCTTGCCATGTCGTCGGCTGATATTGCGGTTCGGGTTTTTCGTTCGTTGGAGAATGATGACCTCAGGGTCTTGCAGGTCATTGAAACGGGCATGAGCAAGCATGAGTTTGTGTCAGAAGAGCAAATAGCAAGATTCTCGAAGTTTGATCTTGCCCGAGATGTGGATTTCAGGTTGAATCGTCTTGACAAGATGGGTCTGATCTACCGAATGCGCGGCGCGTACATTGGACATACATTGAACTATGCTGGCTATGATTGTCTAGCTATCAATGCACTTGTCAAAGCTGGTGTTCTGGAAGCCTTCGGCAAATCGCTTGGAGTGGGCAAAGAAGCGGATGTTTTCGGTGCGTTAAACCCGAAGGGCGAACGCATTGCCGTGAAGTTTCACAGACTTGGCAGAATCAGTTTCCGCCAGACCAAACGAAAAAGAGCTTATACAGCGGATTCTGTTAGTTGGCTCTTTCAGTCCCGTCTGGCAGCCGAAAAAGAATATGAGGCGCTTAAACTCATCTATCCGTTTGGCATAGCTGTACCAGAACCTGTGGGTCAAAACCGCCATGTTGTGGTCATGGGAATGATCGATGGAGGAAGGTTGGCAGATTGGAAGAAGTTCCCGAGACCGGAAAGGGTTCTGAAAAGGATTCTGACAAATGTCAGAAAATCATACTTGAAAGCTCATGTCATTCACGGTGACTTGAGCGAATACAACATTATCCTGAAACCTGATATGCACATTCTCATCATTGACTGGCCTCAATACATTTTAGCAAAGCACCCAAACGCGACAGAGCTCTTGACTCGTGATGTGCAGAATGTTTTGCAATACTTCAGACGAAAGCGTATGCTGAAGGTTGATCTGAAAGAAGCACTGGAATACGTGACCGGGGTTCGCAGAACGATTGCTGTCTAACCTGGTCCTAGGGCTATGTAGAGTATGTTGTTTCCGCGTAGCAGGACATTGCCGTAATTAGTCAGAAGTTGTTCTTCCTTGCATTCGGTTGCGCCTTCCAGAAGTATGTTCATGTGTCCGTCGCACTTGATCATCTTGCCTTTGTATTCGCAGCCGTTCTTCAGCATGACGGAGATGCTGGCGTTCAGTTGCTTGATCAAAACGTTTAAGGGTTTCTTACTTGGTTCCATGCAAGCACCTTGATACATTAGTCCAATTACTGTTATCCACGCACTCTTAGATATAAAAGGTTTATGAAACCCATTGCCAAAACAGGGACAATCCTACCTTCTTCCGTCAAAAAAGACCGCATGAATCATAGTTTCTTGAGTATTGACAAGGCTGCGATGACTAGAAACGCCAAACCAGCCCACCAAGTGCTTTCAGTAAGCCAATAGACTGTGACGGCTACGAGAACGGCAGGAACAAGGACGAGAACCAGCCTGATGAGAAAGATGATAACTAAACCCAGAACTATCAGCCCAATGAAACCCATCAAGTCGTAACCGCCGAAGCTCACGGAAACACCAATAACAGCTTTTTGTAAGAAGATGTTATTAACAGTTTTCGCACAAAGAATACTGGAAGAAGAGGAAGCAAGAATGAAGTATGAAATAAAGTACAAACCGTCCTACTCAATGCTCGTAGTAACGCTGGATCAGAACGACAAGATAATCGCAGAAGCAGGCGCCATGACTTACATGAGCCCGAACATTGAGGTCCATACCCGAAAAAGAGAGAGAAGCCTCCTTGGGAGCCTGGGCTTGGCCATAATCGGCGGTCAATCTTTCTGGGTCAATGAGTACACTGCAACCCAAGGCGCAGGAGAAGCGGCGTTTGTCGCTGCGCCTGTGGGCGACATTGAGATGCTTGAAGTCAGGCCGAACGAAGGCTACGTGATACAGAAGTCAGCTTACATAGCATCAACCGAAAACGTGGATTTGGACATCAAATGGGA
>JBGOYR010000042.1:0-7800 GCA_041479765.1 Bathyarchaeia archaeon
AAGATTATCAACAAAGCATGAGATCCACTTCTTCGTGCTTCCTCCTTTTCGTATGTTATCAGGCAAAATCTCGTCGCCACAACATTATCTTCATTCTCAGCACTGGGAAATCATCAGAAAACGGGAAGGCATCACTGCACATTATCTTTCGGTCTCGCCATTGTTATCCAAATTATGGAAGAAGTCTTATGCACTGGCTTATTTGCTGACCATGTGTTCGCTTTTCTTTAAGGCTCTCAAGGCTACAAAAAGAATCGATCCAGAGACAATTGTGCTGAACTACCCAAGCGTTTACACGGGGATTCTGGGTTTCGTCATTGGAAAGAAACTATTGCGTAAACCTGTCTTGCTGGATTTCAATGACCTCATAGCGCAATACACTCTGCGGCTTCTAGGCTTCGGTTCGCAAAGCTTAACGGCTAGGTTCTTCGTGTTTGCACAGAATTTCATAGTGAGAAATAGTGATAAGATCATAGCTCCAACTGATTACATCAGGAAATATGCTTCTAGGCTTTCAGTTGCAGATGAAAAAACCGTTGTTATTCCTAACGGAGTCGACACCAGACATTTTGACCCCAAGAAATACTCTGAACGAAGCGGAACTATGCGTTTCGGAATGAATGGAAAAAGGATGTGCATGTACTGTGGGAGATTGGACAGCTGGGCAGGGACAGAAGTGATCTTGCAGCTAAGCAAGAAGCTTGCTAGAGACGTGAAAACAACCTTTGTGATTGTGGGTAGCGGGGTTGAGGAAAGCGGCTTTCATGAAGAAAACGTTGTTTCAATCGGAGAGGTTCCTTACGAGAGAGTGCCAGAAACTCTCGCGAAGGCGGATGTGATTCTTGTTCCATTTCCAGATAATGAGGTCTCTCGTGCCGCAAGTCCATTAAAGCTTTTTGAAGGAATGGCAATGGGTAAGCCAATCGTGGCAAGTAAAGTGGATGGAATCGAAGAGGTCATTTCCAATCGAGAAAACGGGTTGTTGGTAGATCCGAGTTGCGTTAATGAATGGCTTAATGCTGTCAACGAGCTACTGGATGATGATTCATTGGCGAAACTGCTGGGTGAACACGCGAGACAAACCGTAGAAGAGAGATATGACTGGAGATTGCTGGCTGAGAGATATCAAAGAATATTGACAGAGAAGAGTGGCATCTGATGCGGATAGTCCAAGTGACGCCTCGTTATCCTCCTGCCATTGGTGGAATGGAGAACCACGTTTTTGCGGTTTCCACCGAATTGAAGAAGCGAGGGCACGAGGTCATCGTGATAACATCAGATGATATGGATGAAAATGGGAAAGACACGACAAAACGCATTGAGGTTATGAACGGAGTAGAAGTTTATCGTCGTTCACTTCTTTTCAAGAAAAGAATGCGAGAGTACTGGCTTCTGTCTGATGTCACAGCGATTCTCGGCAAGTTGAAGGCAGATGTCGTTCACACTAACGGTTACAGATGCTTAAGCTCATGCATTGCAGCGTGTTGGTGTAGGAGGAATGGGACGCCAACGATTTTCACACCCCATGGAATCTATCCTCCACGCTCTTTCGCCAATGGCTTGATCAAGACTGTTTTTGATCATTCTCTCGGGAATCTTCTCTTGAGATCCTCAGACAAGATCACTGCTCTAACGGAACACAATAGGCAATTGCTTTTGAGGCTCGGAGCACCGAGAGACAGGATCGTTTTGGTTCCAAATGGTGTGGATGTGAATAGGTACAACAGGGCTCACCAGCGTAGCGAGAGGATATCTAAAGACGAGCTTGGCGGTCCAGTTCTGCTCTATGTCGGCAGGCTGGACTGGAACAAAGGACTGGAAAGGATTATTGAAGCATTGCCCGCCTTAACAAAAAGCTTCGGTCATATTAAGTTCCTGATCGTGGGTCCAGACTGTCATGGGCATTCAAAGAACCTCAGGGCTTTGACCAGGGAACTGGGGGTATCTGACTCGGTGGTGATGACAGGTGAGGTATTGGAAGAACAGAAACTCTACTATTATTCCATTGCTGATGTTTTTATTCTGCCCTCAATATATGAAGGGCTAAGTCTAAGCTTGCTTGAAGCAATGGCTAGTGGTCTGCCTATAGTCGTAACAAAGAGTGGCGGACCAGGAGACATACTTGTTGGTGGTGTCCATGCCTTATTGATGAACGACTGTTCTGCTAAGGAGATTTCTGGTTTGGTGAGCATGATTCTGTCCGATTCAAAACTTGCTAAGAGAATCGGAAGAAACGCATTTGACTTAGTTTCGAAAGAGTTTAGTTGGGACAAAGTTGTGGATAAGATAGAAGCATTATATAGCGAAGTCTGCATTAAAGCTAAAACCTCACATTGAAGGTGACCACCCAGATGCCAGACGCATTGAGCGCACTTGCAGGATTGTCGGAATTGGTCATAGCACTGATCATACTAGGAGAACCAGTACGCCTCTCTGCCGCAAGAGTTTCCGCATTCTTCAAGAACCTAAATCTTGTTGAAATCTGTATTCTAGATATCTATCTGGGATGTCTTGTTCTATACACTGTCGCTCTGCCGCCTTGGCATCTATTTAGCACACCTATAACCACTGGTCTGCTGTTCGTTTTTCTGATGATTTCGATTGCTTATCACTGGAAGTTCAAGAAGCACCGTATCTCTCAGCAGATCGAAGGAAAAAAAGGAAGAATGATTGAACAGGGGTGTGTTATTGGTTTGTTCTGCTTCGTGCTTTGCCTACAAGTATTCCCACTGTCCCCCTTGCTCTATGGAAGTGTTCATGATGTATCTCTTCATTCATTGCTGGCTCAAGTAATCATCGAAAACCAATACTTGTCTAACACTTTGCTACCATATTCTCCCGAGGGAGTGATCTATCCAGAGGCAGCCCATGTCATTTTTGCCTTCACTGCGAATCTGACAGGCTGGGTAGTGCCTCAAGCGATTTTCTACGTCACTCAACTTTTCAACGCATTGACAGTTGCTGCTGCTTATTTCCTAGCTAGAAGAATTGCGCTCAACCGAGCCTTTCACCTTAGTACAGCTTTTGTTTTTGCCTTCATTTCATCATGGCCGCTGTTCGTTACGTGGGGGGCCAACCCATTCGTAGCCGGTTTTCCCCTGTTCATGGTTTGCCTAGGAGTGTTGGTGGCAATGCTTTTCAATCCAGAAAAAAGAAACTGGAAGGAATTTGCTGTGATAGGATTGCTGTTTGGCTACTTGGGCGCAATAATGGTGTCTTTTCTTCAGACGCTGATGGCAATAGCAATACTCTGGCTTTTCATTCAAGTCTTTCGCAAATCCGCAAGCAAGAAGTGTGTGCTGAGTTTTGCTCTCCTGTTTTTGTTCAGCATTCTTCCTATTGCTCCATTTATCTGCAGGTTCATTAGCTATTACCCATATCCGGGCCACAATCTCGGCACGCAAGCAGATTTCATTGGCTACAGTGTAGTTCAGCAATCGTTTTTGCAGGGCATTCAATGGGCGATTGACAATTTAGCTCCTTATCCTTTTCTTCGGTTCGAGATGATCGCAATCTGCGCCCTTAGCCCAATACTGTTCTTCTTCGTTGAAAAAAAGAAGAGACTTGGTCGGCCTTTCCTGATGGCTTTGCTTGTTCTTGCAGCAAGCACCATACTGAGTCTCCTTACATATTTTCTTCCTCCGAGCTTCACCATTGTCTCATGGGGGCATCAGGGAATCATACTCGCTGTAGGGTTGTCTTTGCTTGTAGCTCTTTTTGGCCATCACCTGTCTGCATTATTGCAAAAGATCGGTCCTAGGTTTCTGGCTGAGAATTCCAAGAAACCTCAAGCCACCATAGTGATTTCTATTCTTCTGATTTCGGCGATCTATGCTCCGTTCGTCTATACGCGAACATTTCTCGACCCTTGGACTCTTAAGGGTGCTTATAGCATGTTTGCTGTGACGTGGAGTCAGGACAACGAGTTGATGCTCTGGATGAGAGAGAATTTAACCAAGGACGATATAATTCTGGTGAACCCATATGAGGCTGGCCTATTTATACCTTCGATCTCCTTTAAAAAAACCGTTTTTACGACCACTGGAAGTCAGCTCTCTCACCGCTACCAGAAGCTTTTTGGCGCGCTACGAAATGAAACACTCAATGTGACATGTTATGATATCATGAGAAGCTTCAACATAACCCACGTTTATGTAGGGTCAGCTGTAACTTATTGGTGGGTGAAAGACTACAAATGGCTTCCGGAGCTGTTCTTGGGTAACCCCAATTTTGGACTAGTGAAAAAAGTAGACGATTCCTGCCTTTTCAAAGTCTTGTACAAGAATCCGTCGTTAGTCTTTCAAGATGATTTTGAGCATGAAACCTGGTACGATTACAAGTGGAACAGTGGCTACTATGGCAACGGCGTGGGCAACGTCACCCTAGCAGAGGATTTTGGGAATCATTCGCAGAAATGCTTGAAGATATCCGCCCAAGCCATCTATACAATGCCTTCGCAGAGCTATGCTCGGTACGTACAGAAGCAACTCTTTGTGCCAAATGATTCGGATGTGACTCTGTCATTTGACTACAATGCAACTCAAGGCTTTCAGAATGGAGGCACATTTGCAGTTCTGATTTCCAATGTTAGCCGTAACCAATCTCTAATCTTAACAACGCCCAACGGTATCTATGCAAACTACGCCAACAGCATATTGCTGAGTAAACCCGAAGGTCATTGTGAGTTGAAGGGTCCAACCAGTCTTAGTGCTTTATGGGTTGACAGATTCCATTCACCGTTTCCCGCTTCATTCTATCTTGAGTTTGTGAACCATGAGCGTGACGGAGTGGAAAGCATCGCTTACGTCGACAATGTCAACGTCACTGCCGTACCGATGATACCTTGAACAGATGAGGGCAATCAAATGAGAATAGATCTGGAAAAGCCTACGGTCTCAGTCGTGGTGCCTACCTGCAACTCAGGAAAGACCCTTTCGGAGTGCCTAAGAAGTGTATGTAACCAAAGCTACCCTTACCATGAGACCATAATAGTCGACAGCTTTAGCCATGACAATACAGTGAATATGGCAAAGGACTCTGGGGCTATCATAATACAGCGAAAATGCAATCCGGCAGCGGCGCGAAATGCTGGCGTAGCGAATTCCGCAGGTCAATACGTCCTTTTTTTGGATTCAGATCAAGTTTTGTCAACAAGCGTGATCGAAGAATGCGTGAAATCTGCTGATGATGATGTCGGAATGGTGAAGATCCCTGAAGTGTTTGTTGGGAAAGGCTTCTGGAGCCATTGTTCCGCCGTTTGGAAAAATTCTTATGGAAAAGTTGAGCGAGCATACTGGCACAGACAGAACATAGCTCGTGGTGAACCACGTTTTTTCGTAAAAGAGCATATAGTCCGAGCAGGAATGTTTAACGACAAACTTCTCTGGGGCGAAGATTACGACCTTTATGAAAGAATGAATGAACTGAAAATCAAGGAAGCAACGTGCGAATCTAAACTCTATCACTTGGAGCCTGCATCGATTGGAAAAATATTGTTGAAACTCCTCCGTTATGGGAAATCACTGCAAGATTTCAGGCAAGACAGTGGAAACCGCCTTTTCATACTGCTGCTCAACCATTCTTTATTGACTCTAACGATGGTTGCCAAAGACTACAGGAAATCTCCAGCTATTATTGTGGGCTGCGCGATTCTTCTGTTTTTAAAGACCTACTATTTGACGATCGGTTTGCTAGTAGGTCTAATGAATGTTAAATCGAAGGGGTGAATGGCAGATCCGCAGTGGTTTCGGTCTTCAAACAAGGCTTTTGACAAAGAAAACAGCTCGGCAATTGCTTACTTATAACGTGCGAGTGAATGGCCTAAGATCAGTCATATATTGTTATGGGTTATCAGCCTCTCGATATATAGAATACGTCGGTGCCCTGTGTTTCCTCCTCCAGAGTCTCAACCAAGACCGAACTATCTTGGATCTCGGATGTGGTCATTCGATTCTTCCGACACTTCTACAGACATTAGGCGCAAGAGCAATCGCTGTTGACTCAAACAAGAACGCGCTAAAATGGCAGGTCAAAAAAAGCAAGGAACTAGCCGGCGAATTGGTCGACGTGGTCTTGGCAGACATAAGATGTCTACCATTCAGAGACACCAGCATACCCAAAGTATCATGTATATCCTCGATTGAACACGTCCCTAGCGAAGGAGATGTTGAAGCTGCTTCTGAGATGGGCAGAATCTTGAAGAGCAATGGTCTATGTGTAATAACCGTTCCCATGTCCTCAAATAATAGAAGTCATGTCAAAAACCATTGGGCCGCAGACATCCCCATGCTACTGCAAAGGCTCTTCAGACCATGCCTCCCCACAGTCCTAATGAAGTTCAATGTCGATAGAACCTGCCACTACTTTGAACGCTTTTTCTCTCAAGAAGACATCAATCAACGGATCGTCCGTCCTACTAGGTGCGTAAGAAAAGACTACTTCACTCTAAAGAGCGGTAATCTAGTCAAATTTGTGCATCAAACGTTAGTTCCAACGGGTGTTCTCACATTGCTTGAGTTTTTGATTGCGAGGTTCTTAGTAGTGAGCAAGCAAATCCGAGAAGCGGATGCAATCATACTTAAGTTAGAGAAGGCAAGATGGAAGTAGATGAATCAGCGACGCGGTTTGTTTAAAGGGCTACTGTTCCTCACGTTGAGAGATGAAAAAAGTTGGGAGCTTATATCATGGTTGAGGCTATGTACAATGAAAGTCTCTTGGCTGGCGCCATAATCAGCTTAGGAGGACAAGACGATGAAAATCGATAGCTTCTACGAGAGATCGGAGGTTATTCATGAAGTCGTCGAGTCAGAAAGGAGTGAAATCTGTTTTGATTTGATCAACAATCTAGCGTCCAAGGAGACAAGCCATGCGACAAAGAGCAAGGTCCTTGATGTAGGTTGCGGCGACGGGAGTTTCATCATAAAACTTGAGAAAAAGTGCAGAATATTCGGAGTTGACGTTTCTTCTAGAGCTGTGGAGATGGCTAAAGAAGCTGGCCTGAGCGCATACAAGTCGGACGTATCACAGGAGAAACTGCCTTTTGAAAACGAGTATTTTGATCTTGTTTACATGGGAGATGTTATTGAACATCTGATCAACCCCGATTTTGCCATCAACGAAGTGGCGAGAGTCACAAAGCTGAACGGTTTTCTGATAATCTCTACTCCGAATCTTGCTTCGTGGCTGAACAGAATGCTACTAGTTCTGGGATTCCAACCTTTGTCCTCTGAAGTATCAACAATCAGAGACTTCGGAAGACCTGGAACACATAGAGAGAGAAACTATCTGCCGGTTGGGCACTTACGACTTTTCACTCTCCTGGCTTTGAAAGAGTTCTTAGCTTACTACGGATTCAGGATTGTGGAGGTCAGAGGTTCAGGCTGTGAGCTTCATTCGAAAATGCTGGACATTATTGACAACATTTTCGGCCAGATCCCCGCTCTAGCCTCAATCATTATTATAGTAGCGCGCAAAGATTCAAGCAGAAGCTAGCAGAGCAGTGCGGTGAAGACAAGACCGCAAGATTTTCTACATTCTGCAGTTTGTGCTTCTTTTCAAGGTAGGCGACCTTCTGGGACGATTAGAAGTATTATAAAAGAAGCGCCAATAAAGACAATATTCGAATCGGGCTGGCGATAAATGACAGGCGTACATGTGATAGTTGCCGAACTTTTGGGGTTAATGGCAGCATTGATTGTGCTGGGAGAACCACTACGTATAGTTTTCTCGAGAATCGACGCTTTTTTTATAACGTTGAATCTTATCGAAGCATGTGTTCTGAACGTCTACCTAGGTGGATTG